>JANOXW010000869.1:0-4991 GCA_031418635.1 Acidobacteriota bacterium | reverse complement strand
TGAAGGAAACGACGCGCCGCAAGTATTGGTTAGCGAGTTTTAATTTGAAACTCACTCTCAAGGTAGAACAGACTGTTAGTCTGTTCACATAGCGGAACAGACTAACAGTCTGTTCTACCTCTGAAACAAAAAAAATAAGTTTGTAGCCTAGCAAAGTATAAGTTGAGGTAAAACTATTGAAAGCAGAAGAAAAGCGACTTGAAGAATCGAACGCAAGAAAAGTTGATTGGAAACTTTGGGGGTGTTATGTCAGTGAACGCGCTTGGGGAACTGTCCGCGAAGATTATTCGGCGGACGGTTCAGCGTGGGCGTATTTTCCGTTTGAGCAGGCAAAATCAAAGGTGTTTCGTTGGAACGAAGACGGCATTGCGGGAATTTGCGACCGCAAACAACGGATTTGTTTTGCGGTGTCATTGTGGAACAGCAAAGATAAATTCTTAAAAGAAAGGCTTTTCGGGCTTGGCGGCAACGAGGGAAATCACGGCGAAGATGTCAAAGAGTATTATTTTTATCTCGACAACACGCCGACGCATTCCTATATGAAATATCTCTACAAATATCCAAACGCCGCGTTTCCCTACGAAAAACTTCACCAAGAAAATGCAAGGCGCGATAAAACAATGCCTGAATACGAATTGATGGACACGGGCGTTTTTGACGGCGATAAATATTTCGACGTTTTTGTTGAATATGCCAAAGCTGAGGCGGACGACATTTGCATAAAAATCACGGCGGTCAATCGTTCCGATGAATCCGCGCCGCTTCATATTTTGCCGACGGTTTGGTTTCGTAACCGTTGGTCGTGGTATGAAAAATCGAACAAACCGCAGATGCAAAAGGTAGAAATCGAAGCCGAAAATCTGTCCGCGATTCGTCTCGAAGAAGAACGCAATGGCAAGTATTGGCTGTATGCCGAAGGTTCTTCGCAATTGCTTTTTACCGAAAACGACACCAATTTTCAAAAAATTTACAATGGCGAAAATCAATCGTCGTATTTAAAAGACGGCATCAACGATTTTGTCGTCGAAAATAAGCAAACAGCCGTCAATCCAAAACAATTTGGCACGAAAGCCGCCGCGCATTACGATTTTATTATCTCGCCCAAATCACGCGAAACGATTTATTTGCGGTTGGCAAAGAATAAACTCAATGTAAAATCGCACGATAATTTTATCGCGGATTGCGAAGCGATTTTCGAGCAAAGAATCATCGAAGCGAACGAGTTTTACAACGACATTATTCCGAGTAATCTGAACGAAGACGCGAAAAATGTGATGCGCCAATCGCTTTCGGGAATGCTTTGGTCAAAGCAGTTTTACAATTATGTCGTCAAATCGTGGCTGGAAGGCGACCCGGCTTTTCCGCCGCCGCCGAAAAGTCATCAAACGGGACGCAATTCCGAGTGGACGCATCTTTACAACGACGATGTGATTTCGATGCCCGACAAATGGGAATATCCGTGGTATGCCGCGTGGGATTTGGCGTTTCATTGCGTGGCGTTGGCGGTTATTGATGCGGACTTTGCCAAACAACAACTCATTTTGCTTCTGCGCGAATGGTATATGCACCCGAACGGGCAGATTCCCGCGTATGAATGGGCGTTTTCGGATGTCAATCCGCCCGTTCACGCTTGGGCGGCGTTGCGCGTCTATCAAATCGAAGCAAAGCACAAAGGCGTGGCTGACCGCAATTTTTTGGAGAAGATTTTCCATAAACTCCTTCTCAATTTTACTTGGTGGGTGAATCGCAAGGACGAAGAAGGCAACAATGTTTTTGAAGGCGGTTTTCTCGGCTTGGACAACATCGGCATTTTTGACCGCAACACCGATTTGCCGTTGGGCGGACATCTCGAACAATCGGACGGCACATCTTGGATGGCAATGTTTTGTCTGAATATGTTGGCAATCGCGCTTGAACTTGCCAAAGATGACAAGGTTTATGAAGATGTGGCAAGCAAGTTTTTTGAGCATTTCGTGTATATTTCCGACGCGATGAACAACTTGGGCGAAGAAAATACGGAACTTTGGAATGAGCGCGACGGTTTTTATTACGACGTTTTGCATTTTCCGACGGCGCGTAATTTTCCTATCAAAATACGCTCGATGGTCGGTTTGATTCCGCTTTTTGCGGTGGAAATTTTAGAAGAAGAATGGCTGGAAAATCTGCCCGAATTCAAAAAGCGGACAGATTGGTTTTTGAAAAACCGTCCCGATTTAACCGACGACATCGCTTGTCTGCAAAAATCAGGCAGAGAAAATCGGCGGCTTTTGGCAATGGTTAACGAACAACGCTTGCACCGAATTCTTCGTATAATGTTGGCGGAAACCGAGTTTTTATCGGACTACGGCATTCGTGCGCTGTCGCGTGTGCATAAAAACGATCCGTATTTTTTGATGTTCGGCGACACGGAATATCGCGTTGACTATGAACCGGCAGAATCGAAAAGCGGTCTTTTTGGCGGAAACTCGAATTGGCGCGGTCCGATTTGGTTTCCCGTCAATTTTCTGTTAATCGAAGCCTTGCAAAAATTTGATTTTTATTATGGCAACGATTTCAAAATCGAATTTCCGACCGGTTCGGAACAAATGATGACGCTGTGGGAAGTTTCGCAGGAATTATCAAAACGTCTGTCCAACATTTTCCTAAAAGACGACGAAGGAAATCGGGCTGTTTATGGCAACGACGAAAAGTTTCAAACCGACGAAAATTGGAGCGATTATGTTTTATTTTATGAATATTTTCATGGCGACAACGGCGCGGGCTTAGGCGCAAGCCATCAAACAGGTTGGACGGGTTTAATCGGTAAATTATTACAACAAATAGGAGAATACGAAGATGAAAGCAGTGGCAGTTACACCGAAACAGACGAATTCGGTGCGGATTGAAGAAATGGAAAAACCGAAATTAGCCGACATCAAAGACGGACGCGGCGTTTTGGTTGAAGTTTTGCGCGTCGGCGCGTGCGGAACTGACCGCGAAATTAACGACGGCGAATATGGCGTTGCGCCGAAAGGTTTTGATTTTCTCGTGCTTGGACACGAAAATTTCGGGCGCGTTGTTGAAGTTGGCGAAAAAGTCAAAGAATTAAGCATCGGTGATTTTGTCGTGGCAACCGTCAGACGACCACGCGGACACAGCATTTATGACAAAATCGGCGAACAGGATTTTACAACCGACGATAAATACTTTGAACGCGGCATTTCGCGGATTCACGGTTATATGGCGGAATTTTACGCCGAAAGCGCAGATTTTCTGATAAAAATTCCGCCCGCGATTGCGGAAATCGCCGTCCTTTTAGAACCGCTTTCGATTATCGAAAAAGGCTTGAAACAGGCAAGCGATATTCAGGAACGCTTAAAAATCTGGCATCCGAAAACGGCGGCAGTTTTGGGAACAGGAAATGTCGGATTGTTAACGACGATGGCTTTGCGACTGCGCGGTTACGAAGTTCACGGTTTCGGCAAACAAGCGCGTGAAGGTTATTTGAATGCTGACCTTTGTGAAGCGATTGGCGCAACTTACAACTCAACTGATGATTTATCAATTGCTGATTCAACTAAAAAATATGGCGAATATGACCTTATTTTTGAATGCACGGGCTATTCACCAATTATCTTTGACGCGATGCAATCTTTGAACGAAAACGGCATTTTAATTTTGGCAAGCGTTACGGGTGGAACACGAAAAACCGATGCTGTTCCGTCAGATAAAATCAATCAAATGTTTGTTCTCGGAAATCGCGCTATGGTCGGCACAGTCAATGCTAATCGTGAACATTTTGAAATGGGCGTAAAGGATTTAGCTTTGTGCGAAGCAATGTATCAAGGTTGGCTTTCACGAATGATGACGCACAAAGTCGAAGGCTTAGAAAATTACGCGCAGATTTTCGACATCTTGGAAAATTCGAGCAAATACAATGCTATCAAAGCATATTTTGAGGTGAATAAAATCTAGCCGAAAAATGTAAAAATAGCGACTCCAAAGCAAAACATCGAAAAAAAGTCAAACTGACTTTTTTTCGATGTTTATTATCCGATAAACATATCATCTTCCGTATAAACGCGGTCAATGGGCTTTGGCAAAGGTGCAAATAAAACTTCCAATCCTTTTCGCACACCTGCCATAACTGCCGCAATTTCCTGCGCTGGCAGAACAACTTTTTCCTGTATAAAATCCGCCGTTGTCGTAACTTGCAGTTGTGTCCGGTCAATCGTTTGGCTAACCAGTGCAACTTTGTCTTTAGCTTCGTGCGCGGTCATTCCGACAAGTTGTTTGATTTCGGCAACTTCATCTTTGATAAGTCCGGCGGATTCAGAAAAATACTTGGTCGCGGTGGAAAGATTGCCGGAAATCTCGGTGAACTGCACGGAAATTTCCTTGCCCTGAACGCTCATTGCATTGACTTGTTTAATCAACGGTTCGACTTTTTCCTCAAGCCGATTAACCGTCCCGATTACTTTTTTAATAATAACCGCAATAGCAATCAAAGCAATCGCCATCACGACAAACGAAATTGCGATGATGATTGATGCAATCATCATCCAAAATTGTGGATTACCTGTGTCCATATTACCCCTTTTTTACTTCTCTGTTTCTTTCGGAAGTTCTAAAATCTTGTCTTCTTTCACCGGATATGTCGGACGGCTTTCGGTCAATGGACTCATCTTCCGTTTTTCTTCCTGATAGGCTTCTTTGCCGGCTTCAATCGCGGCGGAAAACGGATTAGTTGATGAAGCCACGGCTTCTTTCGCCTTTTCGGTTAAATCGCCGGCTTTCTCTTTCAAATCAATGGCTTTTTCTTTTAATTCGCCCGCTTTTTCTTGCGCCGTTTGATAAAGTTCGCCGGCTTTTTCGCGGGTAACTTCGTAATAATCACCGGCGCGTTCCTGTAATTGCGCGGCGGTTTCCTTACTTTTTTCGATGCCTTTGCGCGTCGCGTCGGCAATATCACTACGTAATTCTTCACCCGATTTTGGTGCAAAAAGCAAAGC
>JANOXW010000868.1:0-8064 GCA_031418635.1 Acidobacteriota bacterium | reverse complement strand
TTTTATTTGATATGATTAAAAGTCTTGAATAGTCTGACTTGAAAAAGATACAATTTATAAGCGAGAAAATCGTGCCAGCAACTTCGTAAATAGACCGAAAATCGAAAATAGCCAAATAAAATAAATGGATTTCGACAAGTTTTTCAAAATTATTTCATATTCGGTGGTCATTTGCGGCTTTCTCGCACTTTGGGTTTCGGGCGGATTTGGCGTCGTCGTTTCTGCGCTTTTTATTGGCGTAATGATAACCGCGTGGTTTTTGGAAGATTCGCGTTGGTATATTTCCGAGCGTGTCGGGACGGCTTTAATTGTTCTTGTTGTTCCGCTTTTTTATATCGGTTGGAAGTTTAGAATTTTCGGTGGTGGCGCAACTGAAATAGTTGTTGCCGGATTGTTGGCACGGTTGATTTTAATGCTTTCCGCAATCAAACTGTTGCAGCGAAAGTCCGACAGAGATTGGGTATTTCTCTATCTCATCTCGTTTTTTGAAGTTTTGCTTGCCGCTGGTTTGAGCATAAGCCCGCTTTACTTAGCATCATTTGTCTTGTATTTACTGGTAACGATTTGTGCAATTGTTTCGTTTGAGATAAGAAAAACTTCAAACATTGTCAACAAAAACAATGATAAAAAAACATCGCTCGGAGAAGCAAACATTTCGCGTCTGCCGTTGACGGCAATCTCTTTGCTTATTTTGATAATTGTGTTGGCAACACCTCTGTTTTTTGTTTTGCCGCGAGTTGGCGGCGCAGGTTTGGGAAATAATTCAAACGAACTTTCGGGGATGACGGGTTTTTCCGACGCGGTCAAACTCGGTTCAATCGGACGGCTCAAACAAAACAATGAAACCGTGATGCGGGTTCGTTTGGAAGGCGAAGGCAATTTTGGGAATATGTATTGGCGCGGAGTTGCGCTCGATAGATTTGACAACAAAATTTGGAGCAGGTCTAAATTTAATTACAAAGAACCGTATATCAAAGGCGAAAAAGATTTTTTCCTGATTGATTATTCGTCAGGCAAAGAAAATGTAGCTGTGCAAACCGTCTATCTCGAACCGATTGATACGGATGTTTTGTTTGCTTTGGCGCGTCCCGTCGCTGTTCAGGGAAATTTTCAGATACTTAACAAAGACTCCGAAGGCGCGATAACTTTTAATCGAAACGGCTTTGAACGGCTGAGTTATAAAGTCTATTCCGACCGCAGTTTGCCGAATTTGGAAAAGCTAAAAGCCGATAATTCAAGTTATTCAGCAGAGGAAAAGCGTTATCTGCAAATTCCCGAAAAGATGGATACGCGAATTTCACAACTTGCCGCGCAAATTACCGAAACGTCAAATAATCGCTACGACAAAGCCAAAGCCGTTGAAACTTATCTGCAAACACAATTCGGTTACACCTTGGAGTTAAAGGCAAGCGGCGACGAACCTTTGGCGGATTTTTTGTTCAATATTCGTGAAGGTCATTGCGAATATTTTGCGACGGCGATGGCGATAATGCTTCGCACGCAAGGCATCGCCACACGCATCGTCAACGGTTTTCAGCAGGGTGAATACAACGAAACGGCGGACGTTTTTGTCGTCAAACAAAAAGACGCGCATTCTTGGGTAGAGGTTTATTTCCCGCGCGAAAAGGCTTGGATTCTGTTTGATCCGACGCCTTTTGCGGGACAATCAAACGAATCGAATTCGGCGGGAATTATAGGAAGTTTCAGTAAATATCTCGAAGCATTGGAAACATTTTGGATACAATATTTCGTGGCTTTTGACAATCAGGAACAGCGTTCACTGTTCCGTTCGGTCAAAAGCGGTTTCAGCGATTATCAATCAAAAACTTCCGCGTGGCTGACCGGAATGCAATCGCGTCTGTCGGATTGGTGGAAAGAAGTGCGCGGCGACAAAGGTTTAGAAACAAGCGCAAAAGCCATTGCGTTTGGTATCGGATATTTGCTTGCGGCGATTTTGGGAATAATTCTTTTAATTTGGCTTTATCGTAAAATTATAAAATTGGCGATTTGGCAAAAAATTCTCGCTTGGCTGAAATACAAAAACGAAACGACAATTGTTGAATTTTATGAACGAATGCAAAAAGTTTTAACAAGCAAAGGTTTCACCCGCGCATCGCATCAAACGCCCTTAGAATTTGCATTTGCATTAAATATGCCCGAAGCCGTAAAGATTACAGAGAAATATAATGGTGTGCGTTTTGGTGAAAAGAATTTGTCGAAAGATGAATCAGAAGAGATAGAAAATTGGTTAAAAGAATTGGAAACCACAAAACAACACGAAGGAAACACGAAAAAGCATAGAAATACTTAATGAAAACTTTGTAGTTGAAAAAATATAAAAAAGTAGGATTTGTCAGTCTTGGCTGTCCAAAGAATAAGGATTCCATATTTGTCATAATTCAATTCGTCGGAAAATTAGATTATAGAAAGGAACAGCTAAATGAACGCTTCGATATTGAATGCTGAGGAAAATCAGCCCAACTTAAAGGTTTCGGTCACTGCACGTCTGATTGCGGCTTTGACTTATACAATTCCCTTAATCGGCGGATCATTGAGTTCAATTCTTCTGATAAATGTGTTTCGGGCGTTGAGGGAGAACGAATCCGCCGGAATCAGCTCAGTAATGGCGGGAATGAAAGAAGCATCTCTGCCGGTAATGGTTTCTCTTTATTTGGCGGCAATATGTGGAATTACAGTAATTGTTGTCCTGATTGTTCGGATGATAGTTCAAACCAAAACCGCCTCGCCGCCAAGTTGGTTTTTCGCCATTGGAGGCATACTTTGTTTAATTCCTGCCGTGTTATTTTGGATAGCCAAGTGGCTGGTTCTTGAAGTTCTTAGTCCGGGCAGTTCAATTGGCACGGGTAGCGCGGAAAGCACTGGGGCAACTGTCAGCCAGTTGTTGATATTGAGCGGTATTGCAGCACCGATCGTGTTCATTCTTCTGGTAGTGGCATCCGTCTTGCCGTTGTCGTTCCGGTCAAGACCCAAATGGTTTTCGCTCATGGCGGCGACGGCGATTGAAATTTTGCTTATTACGTCAGCCGTCGCTATACCGTTTTTGATTACTGAACCTAAAAGAAAAAAGGAAACAGTCAATTTGCCTGAAAATATTAAATATGCAGATAGTGATGTTGATATTGAGAAAGAAACTTCAATGATTTTAACACTGACCTCCGACAACAAATTGTATGTAAAGCAGAAAAATAATGTTTCTGATAAAGTAGAAATAGCTGAGAAGATTATTACCAAGGAAGAATTACCTGATAATTTAAGAAAATTCTCTGAAGTGAAAACTCCCGATAAGCGAATTGTTTATATCAAAGCGGATGCCAACGCCGGATATGAAAATGTTCTGCAAGTTTTTGACATTATTAGAAAAGCCGACATTGATAGGGTTGCATTAGTCGTCGTCGGCGAAAAAAACGAATCGAATCCATATCAGTTATATTACGAAAGGTTTGAAGTGAAATTACCTGCGCCGACGGACAATGCAAATGTTATGGTTAGACCAAATCCTTTGACCTTGGTGGCAATACTGAAAGCTGATGGAAAAATAAGCCTTAATAATGAAGATATGGGAATTATTTCCAATCCTGAAAAGTTGAAATCTCTGTTAGTTAGTGTTTTCAATGAACGCGAAAATAACGGAGTTTTTCGTGAAGGGACAAATGAAATCGAGAAAACAGTTTTCCTTAAGGTTTCCAAATCTACTAAATACGGCGATTTCATAAAGTTGGTTGAAGCCGTCAAAGCTGCCCGTGCCGAACCGATTGGAATTCAAATTGATTACGTTGGTTTGTAAAATTAAATGATGAAAAAAGTAGGATTTGTCAGTCTTGGTTGTCCGAAGAATCTGGTTGATTCGGAAGTGATGATGGGACAATTAAAAGCGGCTGGCTACGAAATTACAAATAACGCCGACGAAGCGGACACGGTGGTCGTGAACACTTGCGGATTTATCGAGTCGGCGAAAGCGGAGTCTATCGAAGCGATTCTCGAAGCGACAACTGCCAAAGCCAACGGTAAAGCACAGAGAGTCGTTGTTGCGGGTTGTTTGGTTGAGCGTTACCGCGACGATTTGATGAAGGAATTGCCCGAAGTTGACGCATTTATCGGCACAAATGAAATCGGCAGAATTTTAGAAGCGGCGGATGAAACAAAAAATTTCAAAGATTTACCGCTAAATAAAATCGGCAATAAAACTGCGACGTATCTTTACGATTTCGACACGCCGCGCCACCGCGCCACCGAATCGCACACGGCATTTATCAAAATCGCCGAAGGTTGCGACCGACCTTGCGCGTTTTGCTCGATTCCTGCGATGCGCGGTTCGTTTCGTTCGCGGAGATTTGGAAGCATTTTGAAAGAAGCCGAAGATTTGGCGAAACAAGGTGTCAAAGAAGTTGTGCTAATCGCGCAAGATTCATCGCGTTTCGGTGAAGATTTGGGCGAAGTTGATGCGCTGGCAAAGTTGATTCGCGCACTTGGCGAAATCAAAGATTTGCAATGGATTCGCGTGATGTATGCGTATCCGACGCATATTTCCGACGCTTTTCTCGACGCAATCCGCGAAACGCCGAAAGCCGTCAAATATCTCGATATGCCGCTTCAACACGGTTCACGCAATGTTTTGAAATTGATGAAACGCGGCGGAACTCGTGAATCTTTGGAGAAATTGATTGCAAGAGTCCGTGAAAAAGTTCCGAATATTACGATTCGCACAACATTCATCACGGGGTTTCCCGGCGAAACCGAAGAAGATTTTGAAGAATTGATGGCTTTCGTGCGAAACTGTGAATTCGATAACGTTGGCGTGTTCACATATTCCGACGAAGAAGGAACGCCCGCGTTTGATTTACCAAACAAAGTTGACGCAAAAACAATGAAACGCCGCCGCGCTACTTTGATGAAAGAGCAGGCGAAAATCTCTAAACGCAAAAACCAATCCAAAATCGGCAATGTTTATAAGGTTCTCTTTGAAGGATTATCGCAAGAATCCGATTTGCTTTTCCAAGGCAGATTGGAAGGTCAGACGCAAGAAATTGACGGTTATATTTTAATCAACGACATTCCCGAAAACTTAAAACCGAAAATTGGCGAAATTTACAATGTCAAAATCAACCAGGCACATAATTACGATTTGATTGGTGAGATCATTTAAATATCAAAACTTTGCAAAGTTTTTTGATGGAAACAATAATTATCATGGCAAAAGTTCCCGTAGCGGGAAATGTCAAAACGCGGCTAGAACCGTTTCTTACATCTGAAAACTGCGCCGAACTTGCTGAATGTTTTTTGCTGGATACGGTAAGTAAAGCAAAATCCTTGCAAAAACAATTGATAATAGCTTATTCCCCGATTGAAAAACTAAATGAGTTGCAGAAAATCGTGGGAAATAATCAAATCCTCATCGGACAAAAAGGCACAAACCTCGGCGATAAAATGTTTCACGCCTTTCAATTTGCATTTAGCCAAAATTCGACTGCGGTAGTAATGATTGGCACGGACAGCCCGACTTTTCCGTCCTACTTTATCGAAAGAGCGTTTGAACATTTAAAGACTGCTGACGCGGTTTTAGGCGAAACCGAAGACGGCGGATTTTATCTCATCGGATTGCGAACTCTACGAAAAGAAATTTTTGAAAATGTCGAATGGAGTTCACCCGAAACCTTCCGCCAAACTTTCCGCAATATCAGAAATCTCGGCTTAAAACTTGCGCTTCTGCCGACTTGGTTTGATGTGGATTTTCCAAACGATTTGGAAAGATTACGAAAAGATTTAGCGGAAAACTCAATCTTTGCCCCGCAAACTTTTGATTGGTTGAAAAAAAACCTGTAAAAAAAAAGACGCGTTTCTCGAAAGAAACGCGTCGTGGAAGGTTTTTCCAAAGTTGGAAAAACTAAAATTGGAATCGTGCGCCAAGCTGCATTTGGAAAACTTGGCTTCCCGGATTGTTATTCAAAAGAAGTTTCCCAAAATTTGCTGATGCCGGATTTTGGTCTCGTATCTGTAAGAAATTGATGTTTGTTGCACCGTCAAGACCGCAACGCACATTAGAAGGCGTGCAATATTGTGTTACAGTCGAGCCTGAAAGTTGAATATTCTGAAGATTCAGAATATTGAAAAATTCAGCCGACAAAACAAGTCTCCGACTTTCGCCAAACTTAAAGCCTTTTTGAGCGCGTAAATCCACGTCATAGACATTACCGTTTCGGAAAAGATTACGAGTGAACGGAACCCCCGGAACAAAATATGGACGATCATTGAAAACCAAGTCTTGGTTCAAGTCAGAGTTGGCAATGGCATCAACCGGGAGACCTGAGCGCAGACGAATCGAGCTGGAAACTTCAAAACCCTGTGGTAGAAAGAAAACCGGATTTGCCACAAATTGATGGCGACGGTCAAGCCGGGATGGACCATATTCAGGAATTAGGTTGAACGAATTATCATATAACGTGCCACCGGCATCACGTTCATTGTCGTCATCGGAAGTACTCTTCGAGAGCGTGTAATAAGCGTTAAATTGTCCCCATTGGCGGCTAAACCGAGCGCGGAAAGTCAACGAACGGAAAAGCGAACGAGCCGAGGCTTCACGAATTTGAACCGAGCCAAGAGCCGAAACCGGACGAGCTATGCCGGAGCCGAGTCCGAAGAAAGGACGTTGCGCCGGGTCAATTGCCTCTGAGCGAAGAGTTGGCACCGGCAAATTTATATCACGATTGCGTTGTAGAAAAACTGTATTAACCTGTGAAAAGTCAACGCCGATGATAAAATTCTTTCCAATTTCGTGTTCAAACCCGCCGCCAAATTGAAATGAACGCGGATTCCTGAAGTTTTCATCAATCCCGACCGGCTGTGCGCCAAAAGTTAATCCGATTGGATTCGGACGGGCATTTGTCGTAGCGGCTAGAACCGCGCTAGAAATTTGTTGCAGTTGATTTGTGTTTAGTGTCGGCAAACTGGTTAAACTAAAAGTGTTTAAATTAACGCCAAGAACCGCGAATTGCCGAAATACCGTATTTGGCACGCAAGCATTGAAGTTTGCCGCAATCGAACAAAAAGCCGTTGTAAGTCCGGTAATCGCGGCATATTGCGGATTATTTGTAACAAAAGTAGCCACATTGAAAACCGGCAAGCCCGTGCCATTGGTGGCAGGGGCAACCGCAAACGGCAAACGAACCGTCAGGTCGCCCGCCGGGTCGCGGAAATTATTAAACGGTGCAGCAAGACCAATCAAAGGCGTTCTGGCATAATAAACTCCGCTAAAGCCGCGAATAACAGTTTTACCATTCTTGAACGGATCCCAAGCAAAACCTATACGCGGTCCTACTTGCCAGCCAGCGTTAGGAATGTTAGTTACATCCAAGCCGCGATTACCACGAAGCGGAAATTGAGCATCTCGCAATAAGTTGACGAAAGCCGTATTAGTTGCTTGTGCTTCGGGGTTGTATTGATTTTCGACGCGCAAGCCATAATTGAAGGTCAGCCCCGATGCGATGCGCCACGAGTCTTGACCAAAGAACGAAAGTTCTTGAACCGTGTAAGCCGCGCGCAAGTTACCGATTTGTTGGGTATATGAAGCGGCAGTAATATCAAAACGGCGGTCAGTCGCTAAACCCGGAGTTAATGAAAGACTTTGCAAAGCCGCTGCGTTTCCGCCGCCAATGTTGTAATTTCCAAATTGGTTGAAACCGAAAGTTTGGTCGGCAAAAATGTTGCTATATTCACCGCCAAACTTAATAGTATGGTTGGAACTCAAAAAAGTTAAACTATCTGTAAATTGGGTGCGTCTGTCAAATTGGGTGGTTGGAAGGAAATTTCGAGTTCCGTAATTACCAACACCGCTACTGATATTTGGTGAAAGTTCATTGGCAATACGCGGACGCTCTTCACGGGCAAATTGGAAACGAAATTCATTGATTGCCTTGGCTCCGAAATTACTTACGAATTGTGAAACGATGGAATAGTTACGGTCTTGTTCCGTTCCATTGTTGCTCAAAGCGCGAGTCGTGGTCGGGTCAAGTGCAGTTTCACCTGTCGAAACAGCATTTAAAGCATTAT
>JANOXW010000867.1:0-2276 GCA_031418635.1 Acidobacteriota bacterium | reverse complement strand
GGTAACGGCTGATTTTAACCGCGACTGCATTCCCGATTTAGCAGTAACGCCATTCACCGGCAACGCTTTTGTTTCTATTTTGATTGGAAACGGTGCGGGTGGATTTACTTCGACAACCATTACCGTGAGTAACTCTCCGGCGTTTATGACAGTCGGCGATTTTAACCGCGACAAAAAAGTTGACCTTGCCATCCGGCGCAATACGACGACCGCCGGAGCCAATAATCTGACGATTTTGCCCGGCAATGGTGCGGGCGGTTTCGGCACGGCTTTTGAATTATCGGTGGCAGTTCCGACGACAACAACCGAAATGCGTCTCGCCACCATTGATGCGAACCGCGACGGCAAAGATGATATTGTTATCGGCAGACAAGGCGGTTTCTTGCTTTATCATGGCAACAGCGCGTTATTCACCAAAACCGAAGGCGATTACGATGGAGATTTGAAAGCTGATTTGAGTATTTTCCGTCCGTCTGAAGGTAATTGGTATATTCAAAAAAGCACCAGCGGATTTTTTGGTATGCACTGGGGTTTAGGATCAGACAAACCTGCTCCCGCCGACTATGATGGCGACGGCAAAACCGACATTGCCGTTTGGCGCGAAGCACCGGCGACACAAGCACAGTTCTTCATTTTTAATTCCGCCGACAACACTGTCCGCGTAGAAAATTTTGGGCAAACCGGCGACGATTCTTCTATGGTCGGCGATTGGGACGGCGACGGCAAAGCTGACATAGCGGTTTATCGTGAAAACGCGGCAGTAGGAGGACAAAGTTTCTTCTTTTATCGCGGAAGTCTGAATAATCCAAACGGTATTACGACTTTTCTGCCGTGGGGATTGCACAGCGACCGTCCCGCCCGCGGCGATTTCGACGGCGACGGCAAATTTGATACTGCCGTTTTTCGTCCGTCAGATACCTTTTGGTATATCTTTCAAAGCTCTAATGGACAAGTGCGCTATCAACAATGGGGTTTATCAACCGATAGACTCGTTCCAGCCGATTATGATGGCGACGGCAGAACTGATATTGCCGTTTATCGTCCGTCAAACGGTTTTTGGTATATTTTGAACAGCACAAACGGCACGTTCACTTTTCGTCAATGGGGTTTAAGCACGGATGCGCCAGTACCGGGCGATTACAATGGCGATGGCAAAGCGGAAGTTGCCGTTTATCGTCCTTCGGAGCAAGTATGGTATGTGCCTGTGTGTACCAATTTCAACATTTTCGGCACTAAATTCGGCACAACCAACGATGTCGCCGTGCCGTCGGCTTTTGTTCGCTAGAACAATTTTGAGTTCACAAATAATTAGAGCCAAGACCGTCAAGTTAAATGTCTAGCGGTCTTGGCTCTGATTTAATTTACTTGTGCTAGGAAATTGAAAAGGTTGTGCTTCTATTTTTGTCTATTTTGCCAAACGAAGTTTCATAAAACTGTAAAATTGAATATAGCAACTGAGCATCGCAGTTACAATTAACAAAGTCATTGGCAAAAACCGAAATGTTTCAGGTAAAATCACGCCGACACTTTGTTTGAACATTAAACCGAGAAAAACGGCGAAAATTGTGATAAAACTTCTGCCTAATAACCAATTCTTAAAATTCGGCTTTTCATCCGCCTGCAAAAAATACGGCAAGACTATCACCATCAAAAGCGTCAGAGCCAAAAATACGCCGTCTAAAGTCAAGCCGTTAAAACCTCGTCCAAATTCAACCGCCAGAAAAAATAAAACAAAGGTAGTTTCAAGGGCAAAGCCTCTATTATTTGAAATTGTTTTCATAATATATTTTTCAGAGAGTTTGTTGAGTTTATTGAGTTTGTTGAGATTAAATCTTTCTCAATAAACCCAATAAACTCAACAAACTCAATAAACTATTCCTGTGGTTTGCTGAATTGGGTATAAGCGACGCGGAAAAGTTCTGACAAGGCTTTGGCTGTTTCGGGCGTTAGATTTCTATCGGCGCGAAGATGTGCTTCGATGATTTCGGGCATCGCTTCGTGCGGATAATAAACCACCGCTTCGACGTTTTCGCTCGTTCCCTGTTTTTTCATCACGCGGTCAACCGGCATATCCAACCAACTCGTCAGCCGTGCGATGTTATCGGCATCAGGTTTACCCGTGCCGTTTTCGATGCGCGAAAGCGTCGAAGCCGACACCGTTGTAACGTCAGCGACATCGCGCAAACTCAAACTTAATTCTTCCCGTCGGCGTTTAATGGCGCGTCCGAGTTCCTTCGTATTTATCAGACTTTCATTTTTGTAAGCCATATTTTTTT
>JANOXW010000866.1:0-9944 GCA_031418635.1 Acidobacteriota bacterium | reverse complement strand
TCCTTACAGACCCAACGCGGGAATAAAATAGACATAGCCTATAAGTATCTCACGATCGATCCATAATCCGCAAGTCTTAATGTAGTCGATCGGCAATTGTAAATTCAAAATTTGGCACCCTACGCTCAAGATCCTAATGTTAGGGGGTTTTATAAGTAAAGAAATTAATTGCCTCAAGTATAGTGGTTTTGCCACTCTCATTAAGTCCAACAAGAGTATAAATGTTACTGTTTGGACTAGAACTAAAATCCAATTTGATGTGTTCAATTCCTTTAAAATTCCAAACTTCAAAGTAAGTGTGTTTCATGTTTATTTCCTATACTCACTCAAAAACAGTTTGCCTTCATGCTCTATCAAACCTAACTTCACACGGTCAAGCCAGCCGATTCTGCCGAGAACATTGCGGTCGAAATAATCGCTTTCGGCAAAACAGACGGTTGAAACGATTTCGATACCAAGAACGGAAAGTGTCAATTTGTGTCCGTAAGTGCGAAAACTTCCATTTCTGCCAGCGAAGCTATTGCCATTCAGAATACTCCGAAATTTAGTTCTTTACAAATCATAGTTTATAAACGAAAATTGACCTCAGTATTTTTAAATCAAACAAAATTAAGGAGCAAACGAATGAAAGTTACACGACGTAATTTTGCAAAAATTGTTGGTTCTGCCGCAATTGGCGCAACGACACTTCCAATAAAAGGTGCGATTCAACCAGAGGATGAAAAATCATCTGCCCAACAAAATAATCAGGGAAAGTTTCCCAAAGATTTTTTGTGGGGAAGCGCGACCGCCGCGTATCAAGTTGAAGGCGCGGTCAACGAAGACGGACGCAAACCGACAATTTGGGACACTTTTTCGCATACACCGGGCAGAACGGTTGACGGTGCGACGGGCGATGTTGCCGACGACCATTATCATCGTTATAAAGAAGACATTCAGTTAATGAAAAAACTCGGCGTTAAAACTTATCGGTTTTCGATTGCGTGGTCGCGCGTTTTTCCTGACGGAACGGGAACACCGAATCCGAAAGGTTTGGATTTTTATAACAAATTGGTTGACGAACTTTTGAAGAATGGAATTCAGCCGTTTGCAACGCTTTATCATTGGGATTTGCCGCAGAATTTACAGGATAAATACGGCGGTTGGGAATCGCGCGAAACATCGAAGGCATTTGCCGAATATGCCGGTTATACGGCGGAAAAGTTATCGGATCGCGTCAAACATTTTTTCACTATCAATGAATTCGGTGCGTTTGTCGAACTCGGTTATCGCATCGGAGTTCACGCGCCGGGATTGAGATTGCCGCCTGCCCGTTTTAATCAGACACGCCATCATTCGGTGCTTGGACACGGATTGGCGGTGCAGGCGATTCGCGCTAAAGCAAAATCGGGAACGCGCGTCGGACTTGCCGAAAATATGACGATTTGCGTTCCCGTTATCGAAACATCCGAACATATCAAATCTGCGATGGAGGCGACGCGACAGTTGAACGCGCAATATATGACCGTCATTCAGGAAGGCAAATACACGGATTTATATCTTGCTAATGCGAAAGGCGACGCGCCGAAATTTACGCAAGAAGATTTGAAAATCATTTCCAGTCCGCTTGATTTTGTCGGCATAAATATTTACACACCACAATACGTCCGTGCAGACGGTTCGGCGCAAGGCTTTGCGGTTGTTCCAAATCCCCAATCTTTCCCCCACATGGCTTCATTTTGGCTTTTCATCGGACCCGAAGCACTTTATTGGGGACCGCGCCACGTCAACAAGATTTGGGGCGCGAAGGAAATTTACATTACCGAAAACGGCTGTTCATCGTCCGACATTCCCGCACCTGACGGAAAAGTTTATGATACGGATCGGGTAATGTATCTGCGAAATTATTTGACGCAACTGCAACGTGCAACCAGCGAAGGCGTTCCCGTCAAAGGTTATTTTCTATGGAGTTTGATGGATAATTTTGAATGGGCGGACGGCTATACAAACCGCTTCGGTCTGCATTATGTAGATTACAAAACACAAAAACGAACGCCCAAATTAAGTGCTGATTTTTACAAAGAAGTAATTGCCCGAAACGCGGTTGCTTAATTTACAAAATTCAAATCATATCAACGATTTAAGATTAGGCGTTTGGACAAATCCCAACGCCTAATCTTTCGTTTTTCTTCTCAGTAAATTGGCAAAAGGCAATTTGCCGGTTTTTTTGAAGTATTCGACATCATTAGAAAAATCGCCTCTGGTTTCGAGAAATTCTTTGGTTGGTTTAATCGGTTTTTGAGTTTGCAAATCGAGATATTTGACGCTTCTTTTTAATAATTTTCCTTGTCGGTTGAAGTAGAAATTTTGGATGATAATCAAATCGCCGTTAAAAGTCCGCGTTTCCGATTCGGCTTTGGCAAGCGTGCCGTCGGCGCGGAAATTGTGATAAACGTAGTTTGCCCAATCGCCTGACGGACTGAAAAGTGTGAAGTTTGATTTGACGATTTTGCCGTTTTTTTGCCAATTATAAGCGATTGTGTAAGTTTCACTTTTTCCCCGAAACTTTTCCAACGCTTTCTCCGACGCGAATTTTCGCCATTTCGGTTTCGAGTTTCGGTTGTAATCGGAAGTGTCAGCATAAATCAGTTGCGGATTTTTATATCTTTTGGTGAAAGCGTCAACTGTTTTGCAATATGCGTCAATCCGTTTGATTTCGACTTTTTTGTTGGTTTGGGCGAAAACGAACAAAGATTGGAAGGCAAGAAACGCAATCAAAAATGTGAATGTTCTAAACATTTTATAAAGCATATTTCAAAAGTTTGTAACTGCAAAAAATATCAACGATTTATATTTTACACCTTATTTTTACTTGTTCCTAAGCGATTTCATTTTGCGGCATTTTTCGGGTTTGAACCGTCAAAAGTAAAACGGCAGCACAAATTGAAATAAATGCGCTAATTAAAAACGCATATTCAGCACCGAATTTTGTCCAAATCGCGCCGAAGATAATCGAAGCCGGAAAAACCGTGATACTGAAAGCGAGATTGTAAAAACCGAACGCTGTGCCGCGTTTTTCCGTCGGGACTAAATCTGCTACCAACGCTTTTTCAACGCCTTCGGTCAAGCCGAAATAAATACCGTAAATAAAAAATAACGCCCACGCTTGCCACGCCGCACCAACAAAAGCAAAGCCGGCATAAACCAGCGCGTAAATAATCCAACCTGAAAAAATCAAAGTTTTGCGCCCGATTTTATCGGATAAATCTCCACCGATAAGCGAAAAAACGACTTTGCTAAAATGCAGAAACATCCACAAAAGCGGCAAAACGGCGACGGCAATTCCCGTTTGTTCAGCGCGTAAAAGCAGAAAAGCGTCGGTTGAATTCGACAATGTAAAAAGTGCGATGACAATTAAAAAGCGTTTGAAATTGCCGTCAAATTCTTTGAGTGAAAGTTTGATTTTCGGCGCGAGTGAATCGGAAACTTTTTTCGGTTTTTCCTTGACAAAAAAAACGATGACAAATAAACCGAACACAACCGGAATCGAAGCATAAAGAAAAACTTGACGATAATCGCGGATGGTCGGATTAGTTGGGTCATCGGCAAAATACGACAGCAAAATAAAAGCGATAATCGGACCTATAACCGCGCCTAAATGATCAGCGGCGCGATTAAATCCGAAGGCTAATCCGCGTTTTTCTTCCGGCACGCTTGCCGCAATAATCGCATCACGCGGCGCACCGCGAATGCCTTTGCCGACTCTGTCGGTTACGCGGACAAATAAAACTTGTTGCCAATTTCCAACGAAGGCGAGCAGCGGGCGTGTAATGCTTGCCAGCGCGTAGCCGAGAAAGACGAGAAATTTTCGTTTCTCGAATCTGTCGCTCAGATAACCGGAAAACAGTTTGAGAAATGCGGCAACCGATTCGGCAAAACCTTCAATTAAACCAATAATAAAAGGCGATACTCCCAAAGTTAATGCCAGAAACGCCGGCAGCAGAGGGTAAATTATTTCACTCGAAGTGTCGTTTAAAAGGCTGACGAGGCTGAGCGCGAAAACATTGCCGGAAAGATTTTTGTAGCGTCCGAAATAGCGTTTAATTTGACGAAACATCGGTTAAAATTAGCGCGATTTTTTTATAGTCGTTGGAGGTTTATCAGAAGTTTTACTACTGCCGAACATCCACAGCGAAATGCCGCCGACAATAGCGATGAGCAAAATAAGCGCGACAACCGCCGCTCGAATTGCCATTTTGAAGGCGCGTTTTAAGACAAAAAACGAGATTGCCGCCACCGCAATCAAAAAAATTACAAAAACTATCGCCGCAATTTCCATATTTCAATCCTCTTTTTTCATCAACGCTTTTTCCAATTCGTCTAAATCTTGTTCGCTCAAAGAAGTTTCTTGCGTCGGCAAACTGAATTTTCCATCCGCCCAATCGCCAAAGTCTAATAATTTACAACGCTCCGAACAAAACGGACGAAATTCGTTGCCGCTATATTCGTTTTCTTTTTTGCAAGTCGGACATTTTACTATTGGCATAAAAATAAAAAACAGATTAACACAAATTAGCGAAAAATTATAAATCTGCAAAATTTAACTTTTGCGCTATAATTGTGCAAAATATAGATGCACTGCAAGCATCAAAAGCGAACAAATAATTTTGTAAAAACGTATTTTATAACAAGATTTTTAGAAAGGAGAAAAACGATGGCGGATTATAAAGAGCGATTTGAAAAATGGCAACGCGAGGCAAAGGAACGATTTGAAGATATTGACAAGCAAATCGGGCTGAAAGAAAAAATTGCCGAAGGCGCGAAAGTTGCGAAAGAAACGGCACAAAAAGGTGCGGAAACTTTGAAAGAAGGCGCAAAAAAAATTAAGATCGAAGCCGAAAAATCGGAAGTCGGCAAACAAGCTGTCAAAGTTGCCGAAGATGGTTACAAAACTGCTGAGGACGCGGCGAAAAAGGCTTGGAACGCCAGCGAACCGTTGCGTGATGCGGCGGAAGATGCGGGCGGAAAAGTCGAAGAAGTTTTTTCGGCAGCAGGACAAAGCGCGAGTGATATTTTTAAAGTCGCCGGACAAAAAGCGGGCGAAGTTCTGAGTGTTGCCAGCGTAAAAGCGAGTGAAGTTTTCGCCGAAGCAAAGGAATCGTTTGGCACAACCGCCAACCGCGTTTCCAAGGCGTTTAATCTCGGCGCGAGTTGGACGCGGACGATTGATTCGGCATTTAAAACCGTGCAAAAAACTTCCGATTGGATTGTCGAAAAACCTCTGCAAGCCGCAACCACCGGCGTTTCAGTAGCGGTTGGTGCTGGTCTTGGCATAGTTTTTACGGGCATTAGTTCGCATTGGTTGTTTAATTCGGCGTTGCCCGCGTGGTCGGTGCAAAAGGCAAGCGAACAGTTTCAAAACTATCTCAAAAGCCAAGACGAACTCGTTGAAAAAGGCGAACTGACGCAAGCCGAAACCGAAAAAATTCAATTTGAACGCGACATCGCAAAACGCATCGGCGCACCACTTTTGGGCGCGTTTAGTTTTGCGTCGGGCGCGGTGATGATGACCAATATCCTCAACCCGAAAAACATCACGGGCGCACCGATTGATTGGATTTTGGGCGGAAATCCGCTGCTCGAAGGTGTTTGGTTTTTTGGCAACGGCGTGGTTTGTTTCAAAACGAGTTACGACTTTTTTATGTTCGCTCTCGAAGACCAAGAAGACGTGCAGAATATCGTCAAGGAAATAAAAGGCTTGTTGCCGGCGTGAAAAAATGTGCTATGATGCCTTAAATCTAAAAGTTATACAGCGTTTTTAGCAATTTATAAAATAGAAAATTGTTTGCTGAAAATATGTGTCAACAGATTTTATTGCCCCCGATATAAAACTTAAATTAAGTGAGGAAAATAAAAAATGTTAGAAGATTTTAAGGCGTTTATTGCGAAAGGCAATGTGCTTGATTTGGCAGTCGCGGTAATTATCGGCGCGGCTTTCGGGAAAATTATCACAACTTTGGTTTAAGGAATTATTATGCCGTTTGTCGGTTTACTGACCGGCATTGTTGATTTCAAAACGAAATTTTATAACTTGAGTGGCAAACTGCCGTCGGGAGCAACTACCAAACAAATCGAGGCGGCAAAAAAAGCTGGTGCGCCGCTGGTGATGTATGGACAGCTTATTACTGATATAGTTACATTTTTAATCGTCGCATTTGTCGTGTTTTTGATTGCACATTGGGCGATTAAATTTTCCAAAGGCTTGGAAGTCGCGCCTGCCAGACCAACGGCGGAAGAAACGCTTTTGACGGAAATCCGCGATATTTTGAAAGCAAAGTGAAAAAAGTGAAAAAGTGAAAAAGCCATATTCAAACCAAACTTTTTCACTTTTTCACTTTTTCACTTTAAAGTCCAAACCTTTTCAGGCGTGATACAAAAATCTAGTTTCACATCGAAATTCTGCGCGTCGTAAATTTCTTTAACGGGCGCAAAATAACTCAAACCGATTTTCAGACAATCGGTGCGGCAATTCTTTGAAAACCTATCGTAAAAACCTTTGCCATAACCGACGCGAAAACCTTGCACGTCAAAACACAAAAGCGGAACTAGAACAATATCAATTTTTTCAGTTTCAACCAATTCATTTTCCGTCGGTTCGTCAATTTCCCAAGCGTTTTTGACGAGATTTGTCGCGCTGGTAAATTTTAGGTGTTCAATTTCATTGGTCTGAAAATTAATACGCGGAACGAGCGTTTCAATCTGTGGAAACTTAAGCCAAATCTTTTGAAAAATCAGCAAAGTATCAGCTTCATTAAATTTCTCGATTGCCACAAAACAATGTAGAAACTTTATCTTAGCTAAATCAAAATGCTGAAAAAAAATTGTGGCAATCTGTTCACTTTTTCGTTTTCGCTCAAATGGCGAAAGGCTTCTTTGCTTAGTGAGATATATTTTTCTGAGTTCTGCTTTGGTCATTTCTTTTCTAGTTAAAATCTAAGCACACGACAGTAAAAAGGAGTTTGTTGGAATCTGTTCATTGGACTTTAATCTAAAAAGAGAGGTAAATCAATGAACAGAACACAAGAAGAGAAATTAAAACAGTTAGCCGGTGAACTGGCTCAGGACGTAAAAACAGGCGAAGATTTGAGTGCTTTGTCAGCGCGACTAATCAAATTAACCGTCGAAGCGGCACTTCGGGCGGAGATCGAGCAGCCTCTCGGCGATCCGCCACATTCTTTGGATAAACCTCCCACGGGCAATTCCTGCAACGGTTTGACTCCGAAGATTTTGAAAGGTTCTGACGTGCGATATTGTCGAAGCCTTTGCTGAAACGGATAGGGCGGAGGTGTCCGCCGGGCTTGGTGCGCGCAGGTGAGGAATGCCGTCATCGAGCAAGTCAGAGAGTGGCAACTGAGACCGCTCGATGAGGTTTATCCGATAGTTTAGCCGGATTGCCTCGGCTTGAAAATCAGGCAAAATCAGCGGGTCATCAAGAAAGCACAGTCGCTGGCGGTGGGAGTCAATTTAGACGGGCAGAAAGAGTTGTTGGGAAGGTGGATTGCTGAATGCCGTTGGCAGGCGCAAAGTTTTGGTTAGCGATTCTGACGGAACTCAACAATCGCGGACTGGAGCAGATACTGATTGCCTCTGTTGACGGACTGAAAGGCTTTCCCGAAGCGATTGATGTCCAATATCCAAACCGGCGATGAACCGCTGCGCCATCGAGTTGGCGGAGCAGATTGAGCCGTATATGTAAAAAAGGCAGTTACACTATCTGCTTTACAGGCTCTAATTACTTGCTTTTTTCCGCGTCAAATCTTTTCAAAATTGAGGCAACATACGCTTTTGTCGAGGCAATATCAATGCGTTCGATAAATACTTCTCGCGTCAGTTTCGCGGCATCGGTGTTTTTCGTCCATTCTTCGACGCGACTTGCGCCGGCGTTGTAAGCCGCAAGTGTCATCGCATTTTCCGCCGTGTAGCCGCGATATTTTTCGCGTAGTTTTTCCAGATACCAACAGCCGACTTGAATATTTCTCTCCGGATCGCGCAAAAAATTCACAACATTTTCGGCGGTTTGTTTTTCAAATTCCCGAAACCCCGTTTCCTTTGCCCATTCACGCGCCACCGTCGGCGTAACCTGCATCAAACCGACTTCTTCCGCCGCGCCGATTTGCCAAGTTCGGAAGTAGGTTTCTTCATAAATGACGCTCCACACCAATTTTTCGTTCAATTTATAAACGCCTGCTTGCCGCGCAATCAATTCATCGAACCGATGTGTCCAATAATTGTTGAAAAAATATAGCCCAATCACCAAAATAAAGGCAAAAATTAGCAGACTGATAAATAAATTACGACGCATTCTTACTTAGTTAATTGAAGGGTGTGCAAATCCAAATTTTGGATTTTAGATTTTGGATTTTGGATTTGAACTCGTGCCGAGTCTTGAATTTTTATCGAGTTTTCGATATTGCTTAAAATAATTGGAGTTCAAGCACGAATTCACATAATCAAAATCAATCCATTTTTTCCAAATTTGGATTCTGAGTCTTAATAAATACTTGATGTTTTATCACTTGTAAAGCGATATTTATATGGTCTTTGAAAATTAAATCCGACAAAAAATTCTAATAAAAAAACGTAAAACAGACTGTTAGTCTGTTTGAACAGGCTAACAGTCTGTGCAACGTTTTGTCGGATTATTTTTTCAAAGACCATTCAAATATAGCTTATTCATTTTCAATCATTTGTGATGTTTGATTCAATTCGGGGTCTGTCTTTTCTTCTAAACTGTAAAGATTTTCATCTGTTTTATTTTTCCCTGAACGAACCATTTCCGCGAACAAATCTACATCGTAATCGGCTTCCCGCGACATTTCTTGACGAATTTCGAGCAATATTTCCAAAAATTTCGGACGACGATACATATAGCCTTAATTGTTAATTGTTAAGCGTTAATCGTCAACCGTCGTGGCTTCAATTAGCTGTGAACGAGGAATTCGGGCGTAACAATCATCGGCACGAAAAAACCGGCGGCGGTGTTGAAAAGCCGCAATCGCGCTTGTTTGCGAACATTAGCGAGATGTCCGAAATTCCAAGTTACCAGATAATCAACTTTATGAAATGAACACAGCGCAAAGTGAATTGCGTCAGCAATAAACTTGCGGTGAAAGATGCCGCGTGAAATATAACCATCGGCTAAAATCGCAACTTCTTCGGCTAATTCTAATTTCGCCAGCGGTTTGATGAGATTTAAATAACCCGTGCGATGCGGTTCGGCAACACGCTCAAGTTCGCGGCGGACGAGAATCGAACTATATGCGAGATATTCGCCGAGTTCGTGTTCCCACCAACGAATCGTCAAATCGCGCCGAAATGGTTCGCCATTGTCAAGATATGCTCCGATGACCGATGTTTCTAAATACAAACTCTGTTTCATTGGTTTCTGGTTCAAGATTTCTGGTTCAAGGTTTCTGGTTTCAGATTGAACCTTGAACCTTGAACTTATTTCGCAATCGGCACAAATAATACTTTTGAATTAGCAAAATCAAACGTCAGGCGATAATTTTTTAAGAAATTTCCACCCAAAATACCGGCTTGTTCAAAGCCTGATGTTTCGTTGATTAGATTTAAATCAAGCGCGATTGCCTTGATGCTTTCGCGGCTATGTGTGCCGAACGTAACACGCGGAAGCAAAAACGACGCAACATCTTCGGTAACGCCCGCCGCCCCGACGACGCGCATTTTCTCATCTCTCAAAAAAGGATTGAGTTCTTTTGAACCGGCGAGTTCGTCGGAAATAACCGAAATACTTGCGCCCGTGTCAACAATAAAATTCAGCGGTGCTTCGATGCCTTCGAGTTTGACTTCGCCGCTCAAAAATCCGCTGGAAGTAAGACGCAACGGCAACGACAAAATGTCCCCTTCAACCTTTTTATTTTCAAATAAATCTTTTCTTTTTAGCG
>JANOXW010000865.1:0-3419 GCA_031418635.1 Acidobacteriota bacterium | reverse complement strand
CGCATCATTACGGACTCGGCGTAACGGTGGAAACATTTAAAATGCCGCGCAATGTAACAGGAATAGCCGTCGGCAAATCAACCTACGCCCGCGCCGGGTTGCTCGTCAACACGACACCGTTGGAAGCCGGTTGGACGGGCAGATTGGTCGTCGAGATTGGAAATTTGGCAAATCTGCCGCTTCGCGTCTATATCAACGAAGGCATCGGGCAGATTCTATTTTTTGAATCGGACGAAGACTGTGCAGTTTCATACAAAGATCGCGGCGGAAAATATCAGGGACAAACCGGCTTGACCTACGCCAAAGTGTAGCTTTGGAAAGTTCCTAATTTTCTAAATTCTTAAAATTATTTCTATTTTTCCGCCAGCAAATCGAGCAGTTGAAGTGGCGGTTCGGTTGGCGACCAAAATCGCGCAATCCAAAACCATTGCATCAATCCGATAATAGATAAAAAGAACGTATTGACATAGATTCCTTCGATTGAAACGGGATTTATCGCTAGATAATGATTTGCCAAAGCGACGACCGGAACAGCAAAAAGACTGCACGGCAAAGACAGAATCAACATCAGACCATTTAGCGCAAGAATCGTGTATTGAAGATTTTGTGAATCATAACCGAACCACAGAAAAATCGTCAAAATCATTGAAAAAACCGCGATTGCTAACCAGATATGTTTCAAATTAGATTTTATATTCATTTTTTTCCTCCTGAAATTTGATAAGTTGTTAGACACCGCTTTTGATAATTTGTTCCCGATTCTCACTTAATTTTTCTTGCAAACCTTCTCAAACAAATTAAAATTATGACCGAACTTCTTAACAATCACATTCAAAGATCATTTAGATTAAAACTTTTATTTTAAGAGTTCTGCCACCAAAATACCCAAATAAGTTCCGATGGCATTGCCGATTGTTCCGGCAAGCAAACCGGGCAATTGCAAATCGGGACGACCAAGACTTGCGGCGCAGACGGGCGCGGAAGTTGCGCCGCCGATGTTGGCGTTTGAGGCGATTGAGATAACGTCCCAATCCTGCTTTAACAAACCTCCGACGACGAAAATGATCGTTCCGTGCAGAAAAATAATAATCGTAACCCAGAGAAGAAGTATTCCGGCGGCATCTCCGCTGCTTATCAAAGCGTTGATGTCGCAATACGCCCCGATGACGGCGAGAAACAGCATTATCAGCAAATAGCCTAAAATTCTGCCGCCCTGAAGTTTTTGGACGAACGGAATTTGCGCGAAGATGAGTGCTAAGGTTGTCAAAACAATTATCGAAGGAAGTCCGGGAATCGCCGCCGCGATTTTTGCCGAAATAAACAGCGTTCCGAAACCAAGTGCAAGCAAAATTGCAAGGTCTTTTAAATTAATACTATTCGGTTTTTGAGTAATTTGCTCTCTGATTTCTTCGTCCGAAAGTCCGGCGAGATGTGGCGGAATGCTTCTTTTACGCGGGAAAATCTTCTGCAAAATCGGCGGCAGCAAAAGCGTCAAAATCAACCAAACGGTCGTCAGAATATTGTCCACCGCATTGACCGCCGCATACAAAATGCCATCGTTATTGACACCGTAATTGAGCGCGACAGCGTTCAGATTCGCACTGCCGCCCGTGTAAGTTCCGACATACATTCCGGCGACGGCGTTGGCTAAATGAAAATGATTTTGCGGAGAAACGATTTTGTAACCGATGATTGCCGCAAACGTCGTTGCCGCCGCGCCGACAAAAAACATCAACAGCATCGGAAATCCGGCAAACTTCAAATCCTTCAATTTGACTTCGAGCAGTAAAAAGAAAATTCCAAGCGGCGCGGCATACTGAAAAATGCCGTCATACAAAGGCGGCGCGTTGTAAGACGAAGGAATAACGCCAACATTCGCAAGAAACGCGGCAGCAATGATTATTATCAAAACTGAACCGATATGTTTAAAAAACTTAAACTCCGCCAGCCATTCCGACATCACAATCAGCAACAACAAAATGGTAACGATATAAACCGGCTCTTGGATAAATGGCATATTGGCTTTAGCTTTTTTAATTTTTGGAGAACGCCCCAAATTCTACAATTTTCCAGATAAAAATACTAGCCGAATCTTTAATAAATCAGTATAGACTTCGTGATATAATTTCACTGAAAATTACTCTTTCAAATTGAATTTATGACAACAACATCAGATTTCTTAACCGGCACAGTGAAAGGTCCGGGCGAAATGCCGCACGAATATCTTTTTATTACCAAAGACAACAACAAAACGCGCATCGGCGAATTTGTTTATTATCGAACGGAAGTCGGCGACGAAAAGCGGCAGATTATCGGGACTATAAAGTCGCGCAAACTCGTGCGGAATTTGCCCGACGCATTTTTGTCCGATCCGAACACGCCGCCGAATCTGGTTTCTTCGTTGATTGGTTTAGACGACGCACAAGAGATTTATGAGATAACGGTTGAAACTATCGGCTATTTTTCCAACACGCTGAAAGATTTCGTCAATCCGCGCATTCCGCCGAATCCGGGCGACGCGATTTATCTCGCATCAAGCGAAACCTTAGCGCAGATGCTCTCGCCGAAACAATTTCAGCAAGTCGGTTCGGCGCACATCGGCAGTCTTTTGACACGCGAAGCGGGCGAAGTTCCCGTCGTGCTGTCGGTCAAAGATGTCGTTTCGACGCATCTGGCGATTCTTGCTTCGACGGGTTCGGGAAAATCTTATACGGCGGGCGTTTTTGTCGAGGAATTGATGAATCAATATAATCGCGCCGCCGTTTTAATTGTTGACCCGCACGGCGAATATCACACAATGAGTTCGATTATGGGCGACGCGCAATTTTTCGGCGCAGACGGCTATCGTCCCGAAGTCAAAATCTTCACGCCCGACAAAATCAAGGTGCGTTTTTCGACTTTGACCGAAGCCGATGTCAAATATCTTTTGCCCGAAGGCACAAGCGACAAAATGGCGCATTTTTTGGCGCAAGCCTTTCGCAGTTTGAATGAAAGATTGCGGGCGGAACGGCGGCAGGATTACGCTTACGCTTATCACGATTTGCGCGACGAAGTAAATAAGCAAAAGTTCGGAAGTGAAAATCAAAAAGACAGTGGCGGAAATGTTTCCTCGATTGACGGACTTTTATGGCGAATGGATTCGCGGTTTGATAGATCTGACAGCATTTTTCACGCGCACGAACATATCGAACTCAAAGACCTTTTCAAGCCCGGTAGATGCACAATTTTGCAACTTTCCGACATCGAACAACACGAACAACAAGTAATTGTCGGCACATTGCTTCGGCGCGTGAACAAAGCGCGGATGTTGAGTGTGCGCGGCGAATTGGACAAAAATAACGAGAACTTTCTCGATTATCCCGTTTTCACTTTATTGGAAGAAGCGCATCGTTTCGCGCCCGCCGGTGCCAGCGTCGTTT
>JANOXW010000864.1:0-8578 GCA_031418635.1 Acidobacteriota bacterium | reverse complement strand
CGGATATTACATCAGCACGGTCGGCGCACACGGAAACGAAGAAATGCTAAAAAACTATGTCAAAAATCAAGGTGGAATGAATCAGTCAATTCAGCCGTCGCTCTTTTGATACCGCGCGGCTCTGCCGCGCGGAAATTCATTAAAAAACTATTCCCAAACACGAATCTATTGCAGAAAAATTTGAAATATGAACATACTTGAAATCAGAACATTACGCGGACCTAATTATTGGAGTGGTTATTGGAAAAAGCTGATTATAATGCGCCTGGATATTGGCGATTATGAAGAAAAACCGTCTAATAAAATTAAGGGTTTTTACAAACGGATGAATGAACTTTTGCCGTCGCTTTTTTCGCATGGATGCAGTTATGGCGAAGAAGGCGGTTTTCTCAAGCGTGTCAAAAAAGGCACTTGGGCTGGGCATATTATCGAGCATTTCGCCCTTGAATTGCAGACTTTAGCGGGAATGGATGTCGGTTATGGCAGAACGCGCGAAACTTCTGAACGCGGAATTTACAATGTCGTTTTCGGCTATCATGAAGAGGAAGTCGGACGATATGCTGCCCGCGCCGCCATTCGTCTTTTTCTTGATTTAGCCGAAGGTAAAAAACTCGCGGAAATCAAAGCCGAACTCGAAAAAGAGATTCAGGAAATGCGCGAAATCCGTGAAAATGTGCGGTTCGGACCTTCGACAGGTTCGATTGTCGAAGAAGCCGAATCGCGCGATATTCCGTTTATTCGCCTCAACGACCAATCGCTTGTCCAACTCGGTTACGGTGTTCATCAAAAACGAATTCAAGCCACGACGACTTCACAAACCAATATGATTTCGGTGGACATTGCGGGCGACAAAGCCGCGACCAAAAGGCTTTTGGGCGATATGGGCGTTCCGGTCCCGAAAGGCTACGAAATCCGCGAGGAAGATGAACTCGAAAGAACGATTGAGCGTATTGGCTATCCGGTTGTCATCAAACCGCTTGATGGCAATCACGGCAAAGGTGCAACCGTCGGAATCGAAGATTTGGAACACGCAAAAGTCGCGTTTGAAAAAGCGAAGGAATATTCGCGTTGGATAATTGTCGAAAAACAACTTATCGGCAATGATTTTCGCGCTCTTGTCGTTAATAATCGGTTGATTGCGGTTGCCGAAAGAGTTCCCGCCAATGTTGTAGGCGACGGCAAATTGACGATTCAGCAACTTATTGATAAAACCAACGAAGACCCGCGACGCGGTTACGGACACGAAAATGTCTTGACCGAAATCACGATTGACCAACAAACCGAACGGCTGATCGCCGCCAAAAATTACACACTCGAAACCGTTTTGCCGAAGGATGAAATTCTTTATCTAAAAACAACCGCAAACATTTCCACGGGCGGAACGGCGATTGATAGAACGGACGAAGTTCATCCCGAAAACGTCTTTTTGTTTGAACGCATTGCGCGAATTATCGGTTTAGATGTGGCGGGAATTGACGTTATCGCGTCGAATGTCGCCCAACCTTTGAGCGAAAGCGGTGGCGGAATTATCGAAGTCAACGCCGCGCCCGGATTTCGTATGCATCTTGCGCCGAGTGAAGGAATCGGGCGCAATGTCGCTGAATACGTTGTCGAAATGCTTTTTCCACCCGGAACGCCGGCGCGAATTCCAATTTTTTCGATTACGGGAACAAACGGTAAAACGACGACCACGCGATTGATTGCTCACGTTTTCAAAAATAGCGGAAAAACCGTCGGATTTACAACAACTGACGGAACTTATATCGGCAACAATCAGATTGTTACGGGGGACAATACGGGACCTGTTTCGGCGCAACTCGTTTTGCGCGACCCAACGGTTGAAGTCGCCGTTTTGGAAACCGCACGAGGCGGAATTATCCGCGCCGGACTAGGTTTTGACTACTGCGACATCGGCGTTGTTACGAACATCGCCGCCGACCATTTGGGCTTGAAAGATGTCAATACTTTGGAAGACCTTGCGCGTGTCAAATCGGTTGTGCCGCGTTCGGTTTCTAAAAAAGGCTATGCGGTTTTGAACGCTGAAGACAAACTCGTTTATGAAATGAAGGAACTCGTTGACGGGCATCTCGTCTATTTTTCGATGGACGAAAATCATCCGAATATTCAACGACAAGCGCGACGCGGACGAGTTTCGTGCGTCTATGAAAACGGCTATATCACGATTTTGAAAGGCAAATGGAAAGTCCGTATCGAAAAAGCCATCAACATTCCGCTGACGTATGGCGGACGCGCCGAATTTATGATTCAAAACGTCCTCGCGGCAACTCTCGCGTGTTTCGTTCACGGTGTTTCGTTGGAAGATATTCGCGTCGGTTTGACGACCTTTACGCCATCACTGGCGCAAACGCCCGGACGTTTGAACTTCATTGAAATCAAAGATTTTACGGTTTTAATGGACTTCGCGCACAATCCCGCCGGATTTATCGGGTTGCAGAAATTCATCAACAAACTCAATTTCAAATCAAAAACCTGCATCATCAGCGGAGTCGGCGACCGACGTGACGAAGACTTGCGCGAAATGGGCAAACTTGCGGGCGAAACTTTCGACAAAATCATCATCCGACGCGGTGATTATCTGCGCGGACGCACCGAAAAAGAAGTTCTCGACCTCTTGCAAAAGGGAATCAAGGAAAGCAAAAAGAATCCAACGGTTGAAATCGTTCATGAAACAAAAGAAGCAATCTATCACGCCTTCAAAAAAGCCAAAAAAGGCGAACTCGTCGCCATTTTAGCTGATTCGGTGGCGAAAGATATTGAGATTGTCAATCAATATCGGGATGAGATTGGGTAAGTAAGAGAGTTGGCAAAATCAGTTTGAAGTAAGTTTTTATTTGTAAATTTCAACTTTTATTTCGCCATCAGCCGTCATAAATCCGCGATACATTCCTTCGCAATTAAAAGGAAGCGCAACATTTCCAAGAGCATCAACCGCAATCAGACCGCCTTCGCCGCCGATTTTGGTTAGATATTCGATGGTTTCTTGAGTTGCTTCGGCGAGAATTAAACCTTTGTATTTCATTCGCGCTGAAACATCATACGCCGAAACGCCGAGCATAAAAAATTCGCCGTGTCCGGTGCAGGAAACGGCGCAAGTTGCATTTTCGGCATAAGTTCCCGCGCCAATGATGGGCGTATCGCCGATGCGTCCGAACTTTTTGTTGGTCATTCCGCCGGTTGAAGTTGCCGCCGCGACGTTTCCGTTTATGTCGCAGGCAACTGCGCCAACCGTTCCAAGTGATTTTGTATTTGAAGAATGGTCTAGTTGAATTACGTTTTCTTCTTTTGCTTTGAGAAGTTGTTGATAACGATGTTCGGTGAAAAAATAATCGTCAGATTCAAATTCGACCTGCATTTGTTTGGCAAATTCGTTTGCGCCATCGCCGGCGAGTAATATGTGTTCGGTTTTTTCCATCACCAGACGCGCTAATTTGATTGGGTTTTTGACGTTTTGAACGAAAGCAATCGCGCCCGCTTTTAATTTTTCGCCGTCCATAATGGAGGCATCTAGTTCATTTTTGCCTTCGTGCGTAAAAACCGCGCCTTTGCCAGCGTTGAAAAGCGGAAAATTTTCGAGTGCGACAACTGCCGCTTCAACCGCATCAATGGCGTTGCCTTTATTTAGAATTTCCCAACCTATTTTGAGAGCGTTTTCCAAGCCATTGCGATATTCTTGTTCGAGTTCGGCGGTCATTTCGCTTTTGAGAATTGTTCCTGCGCCACCGTGGATTGCTAATGCTAATTTATTCATTTGATTGCTTTAAAAAGTCTGATTGTTCCGAGAATTGTCTTAAAGTAAGCGGTTCTTTCGACGCTGGCAAAGCCGTTTTCTTCCATTAAAACTTTCAAACGTCCGGCGATATTGTCGCGTGTCGTTTCTTCGCCGTCAATAACGCGAATGATTCGTTCAAGCACAAATTGTGATTTATTGCGCGGCAAACCATAATCTGCCAGATGAAATTCGCCATCAGGTTTGAGAACGCGCAAAATCTCGCCGATTGTCTTAATTTTTCGCTTTCCGTTCAAATGGTGAAACGCCAGCGTTGAAAAAACGCGGTCAAAAGTTTCGTCGGCAAACGGTAAATTATCCGAAAAACCTTGTTCGAAAGTAATTTTTGTTTGATATTTTTTGGCTTTGTTTCGCGCCAATTGCAAAATCTCTTTATCAGCATCAAGCGCAATGATTTTGGCTTCGGGAAATCGGCGTTTGATACCGATGCAAAGCGTTCCTGTGCCACACGCAAGATCTAAAATCGTTTGATTATTTTGTAAATTTGCCTGTGCCAAAAGAGCGCGTTTGAAGGAAAATTCGCGTGTCGTCAAACGCACCAGCGGATCGTAAAACCGTGTCAAAAACTCAAAACGCAAGGCTGGAATATAACTTTCTTTTGCCATCCAAAATGTAACTCCGTAGAAAAAGAAAATAAGAATAATTACAAAAAAGCACGGAAATCGCAAAAAAATATTTGATTTTGTTTGTGGCTTTTTGTAACTATTCTTATTTTACAACTTCAAATTTCTTAATCTCAATGCATTTAGAATAACCGAAACGGAACTAAAAGTCATCGCCGCGCTTGCAATCATCGGACTTAGAAGCAGACCGAAAATCGGATACAAAACGCCCGCCGCAATCGGAACACCGACGATATTATAAACAAAGGCGAAAAACAGATTTTGACGAATATTGCTCATCGTTGCTGCGCTCAGATGTTTTGCCTTTAAGATGCCGCGCAAATCGCCTTTGAGCAAGGTTATGTCCGCCGATTCCATTGCTACGTCCGTGCCTGTTCCCATAGCGATTCCGACATTTGCTTGAGCAAGCGCAGGCGCGTCATTCACGCCGTCGCCTGCCATTGCGACGATTTTGCCTTGGGCTTGCAATTCTTTTACTTTGCTTGCTTTTTGATCGGGCAAAACATCGGCGAAAATTTGGTCAATGCCGAGTTTCTTGGCGACAGATTCGGCGGTTTTTAGATTATCGCCTGTCATCATTACGACTTCGATTTTCTGTTTGTGAAGCGCGTCAATCGCGGCTTTGGCAGATTCTTTAATCGAATCAGCAATGCCGAGAAAACCAATTGTCTCGTCATTTACCAAAACCTCGACAACTGTTTGCCCTTCGTTGCGTAAATTTTCGAGACTTTGAACATTAAACGTTGGACGTTGGACTTTAACGAGTTTTCCGTCAATCGTTCCCGACACACCTTTGCCCGTGATAGATTCAAAATTTTCGACTTTGGCAAGTTTAATATTGCGTTCTTCCGCGCCTTTAACGATTGCGTCGGCAAGCGGATGTTCGCTTGCTTTTTCCAAACTTGCGGCAAGTCTTAACAATTCAACATCTGTAATTTGAGATTTAGAATTTGGAATGATGTTTTGCAGACGCGGTTTGCCCTCGGTCAGAGTTCCTGTCTTATCAACCACAATCACATTGACTTTTTCTAGTATTTCCAACGCTTCGGCTTTTTTAACTAACACGCCGTTTTTCGCGCCGTGTCCTGTGCCAACCATAATAGACATCGGCGTTGCTAACCCCAAAGCGCACGGGCAAGCAATAATCAAAACGGAAACTGCGGCGACGATTGCGGAAACAAAACTGCCCAAAATCGCCCAAACAACAAAGGCAAGAATAGCGCAAAGAATCACGGCGGGAACAAAATAAGCGGAAACAATGTCGGCTAATCTTTGAATCGGAGCGCGACTTCTTTGCGCTTCGCCGACCATTTGGACAATTTGTGCGAGAAGCGTTTCGTTGCCGACTTTTTCGGCTTTCATAACAAAAGTGCGTGTTCCGTTGATTGTTCCGCCGATGAGTTGGTCGCCGACGGTCTTTTCGACGGGAATCGGTTCGCCCGTTACCATTGATTCGTCAACCGAAGTTTCGCCTTCGATGATAACGCCATCGGTTGGAATTTTTTCGTTTGCCTTGACGCGCAGTTGTGCGCCGATTTGTAAATCGGTCAAATCAACTTCGCTTTCCGTTCCATCGTCAAAAACAATGTGCGCGGTTTTCGGTGCAAGACCGAGAAGTTCTTTAATCGCGCTGGAAGTTTGACTTCTGGCGCGTAATTCCAAAACTTGTCCGAGCAAAACCAAAGTTATGATAACTGCCGCCGATTCAAAATAGACGGCGATTAAACCTGTATGAGCATCACGCATCGAAGGAGGAAAAAAGTCGGGAAAAAACAGCGCGACAAGACTGAAAAGATAAGCCGCGCCTGTTCCAATCGCAATCAGCGTGAACATATTCGGGCTTTTATTTTTAACCGAAGCCCAACCGCGTTCAAAAAACGGTTTTCCGCCCCACAAAACAACGGGCGTGGCTAAAACAAATTGAATCCACAAGATAGTTTTCGGAGAAATCAGGTTTTGGTTTCTAAACGAAGGAATCATTTCCGTCATTGTCAACAGAAAAACGGGAATTGTCAAAGCCGTCGAAATCCAAAAACGCCGCGTCATATCAATCAATTCGGGGTCAGGCGCATCGTCCAGCGAAATAATCTTGGGTTCGAGTGCCATTCCACAAATCGGACAACTGCCGGGACCGATTTGAACAATTTCAGGGTGCATCGGACAAGTATATTCGACATCCGCGTCTTGCATCGGCACAAGTTTTGCTTCGGGATTGAGAAAATTTTCAGGATTTTGACGAAATTTTGTCTGACAACCGACAGCGCAAAAGTAATAAGTTTCGCCTTTATAATCAAACTCCGCGGCGGCAGTTTCGGGTTTGACAATCATTTTGCAAACCGGATCAATTGCCGTTTTAGAATCTTCTTCTTTCGATTTATTTCTACCGAGTTGAACGAGATTTTGTGCCATATATCTTTTATCTTAACGCAAAATCATTAAGAAGCAGAGATTTGAACACAAGAAAATTCGACAACTGAAGGATTTATAAGAGTTTTTTGCCCACGAATTATGCGAATTAACGCGAATAAAGAAAAGAAAATAAATAAAAAAACGAATTATTTCTTATTTTCTTAAAATATTCGTGTAAATTCGTGTAATTCGCGGGCAAATCTTCTTATTCCTAAAAAATTTTTAATTATAAACAACGGCTTCGTTTGAATAGGTGCTTTCGGAATCGCTGTGAACGGCTTTGACGCGATAGAAGGCACGCACGCCCGGCGTTTGATTTTTATGTTCAAAACGGGTTTTGCTGAGAACTTTAACGAATTTATATTGGGTTTCGTCGCCCATTTTCATTTCGAGAATGAAATTAACTACAGGTTTGTTGCCGTTGCGTTTAAATTTGATGTAATTACTGCCGTTTGAACGACCTTCGACGACCAAATCCGACGGCGGAATCGCCACAATCGGCGTTGGCGAATCATCGTCCGGGTCAAAACCGAGAGATTCTATCATACTGTCGGGAATTGCTTTGTTAGATTTGAAAGTAGTGTTGTATGCACCGAGAATTCCATTGACATTTTTAACGGTTTGATTCAACGCCGAAGTTGAGGCAATGGCGGCTTCTTGTTTTGCCTGACGGTCAATCAATTTTGCTTCCAACTCATTTTTTACATCCTGCAATTCGGTAAGCTGCGGGCTGGCAAGACTAAGTTCAGCCTTATTCGTATCGGCAACCGTATTGAAATTTGTCAAAAAAACTAATAATTCTGACGGTGTCATTTTGTAATATTTTTTAGCCATAAAGATTTCTCCATATTTTTCTGCCAAAAGGTTTGCAGAAATTTCTATCTTGTCTGTTAAAAGAACAAGTTCAGCCGTAAAAGAAATCAAAAAATACTCGTCATTAAGCATTTTCCTTCAATATGTCTGATAGACGTATGAATAATAAAGAAATTGCCTTGCGGAAGTGAAAATAATTGTTGATAAACCACGAATTTTATAAATAAATGTAAGAATCCAATCATCAAATTCACGACTTTAACGACTAAATTCACAATTTTAATCATTAAATTCACGACTCCAAAAACCAAATTCACCAAACCAATCACTAAACACACAAATTCAATCGTTAAATTCACGACTTTAACGACTAAATTCACCAATAAAATAACAAAACCAACTAAACCAACTTATCAACTCATGATTTTACCTTTTTGCCTTTTTCACTTTTCTTCTTTTCCCCTTTCTTTTTCCATCATTTTTCGACAAATTTCCAAACTTTCTCTAACAATTTGAATATTCGGATGATTTTTCGGCAAAGTCTTTTCAAAAATCAACAACGCATTTTGATAAAACGATAACGCTTCATCATATCTGCCTTGTGAAAGATAAACACTAGCCAAATTATTCAAGTGAGTGGCATAATCAGGATGTTCCTTGCCGATAGTTTTCGCATCAATCCGCAAGGCTTCTTCATATTTCTCAATCGCCTCATCATATCTGCCTTGTGATTGATAAACATTAGCCAAATTACTCAAGCCAATAGCATAATCAGGATGTTCTTTACCAATAGTTTTCTCATCAATTCTTAAGGCTTCTTCATATTTCTCAATCGCTTCATCATATCTGCTTTGTTCACGATAAACAATAGCCAAATTATTCAAGCTGGTTGCAGTTTCTTCGTGTTCTTTGCCATAGATTTTTT
>JANOXW010000863.1:0-3312 GCA_031418635.1 Acidobacteriota bacterium | reverse complement strand
CGGATATTACATCAGCACGGTCGGCGCACACGGAAACGAAGAAATGCTAAAAAACTATGTCAAAAATCAAGGTGGAATGAATCAGTCAATTCAGCCGTCGCTCTTTTGATACCGCGCGGCTCTGCCGCGCGGAAATTCATTCAGATCTTTGATATTTATTAAAATCAAGCCTGTAAACTGTTGATTCTTAATATCTGATTTCTACCCTTGATTCACATATGAAGTAATACCTTGCACATATTTTGATATTAGAAAATATGAAACGGCGTTAAAGAATGACGACGACAAAGACGATGAAAGTTTGATCGAACTTTTCAAGATACTTTCGCCGTCGCATCTTTTGAAAGTTCCGTTTGCCGATGACAGCAACAAACTCGACAAGAATTTTTACACGGAACTTTTGCACATCATCGGACTTGAAGAAATCAAAGAGAAAAGCAAGTTGAAAATTCAGCGCAAAGATGAAACAAGGCGTGATGCAGGTTCTTTGATTGAAAATGCGATTGCGATTATTGAAACCAAAGATTGTCTTTATAAAGTCAAGAATCTGGAAAGTTACGGCGAAACGAGAGATGAAAGGCTTTTCGGCGTGGCATTGGAACTTTGTCTGACTTGGATAAATCGCGTTTTGTTTCTCAAACTTTTGGAAGCGCAACTTTTGGATTATCACAACGGAAATCGGGATTTTCGGTTTTTGGACATCAACACAATCCAAGATTTTGACGAACTCTTTACGCTCTTTCACCAAGTTTTAGCCAAATTGCCGCAAGAAAGGCGCGAAAATATCAAGGCAAAATACAGCCGCGTTCCTTATTTGAATAGTTCGCTTTTCGAGATTAACGAACTCGAAGCCGACACGATCACGATTGAATCGCTCAAAGATACGATTGATCTTTCATTTATCAATTCAACCGTTCTCAAAGATACCAAAGCCAAACAAAACGGCTTGCCGACGCTTGAATATCTTTTTGCATTTCTGGACGCTTACGATTTTGCGAGTGAAGGCGCGTCAAGTATCACGGAAAACAATCGCAGTTTGATAAACGCATCGGTTTTGGGCAAAGTCTTTGAAAAGATCAACGGTTACAAAGACGGTTCGATTTACACGCCCGGATTTATCACGATGTATATGTGTCGGCAAGCTATCCGTCTGGCAGTTGTCCAAAAGTTCAAAGATAAATACGAAATTGATATTGATAAATTTGAAGACTTAGAAACTTACGTCGGCAGATTTTACAAAACTGAAAAAGTAATAGAGTTTAACGAACTTATCAATTCTTTGCATTTGTGCGATCCGGCGGTTGGTAGCGGACATTTTCTGGTTTCGTCGCTCAATGAAATTATCGCTGTAAAGAGCGAACTCGGAATTTTGGCGGATAAAAACGGTAAGGTTTTTTCCGATTACAAAATTGAAGTCAATAACGATGAGTTAATCACGACACACAAAAAAACAGGCGAATTTTTCAAATATCGGCTGCACAATGAAAAAGTAACGGATGCCGAAGCGCAGAGATTGCAAAAAACGCTTTTTCACGAAAAGCAGACGTTGATCGAAAACTGTCTGTTCGGCGTGGACATCAACCCGAATTCGGTGCGAAATCTCAAAGGCGATTTGTTTAATTTACAAAATCAATCAAACTTATTTGGTGAAACGAGTGTAGAACGCGAAAAGAGATTGAAGAAACAAATTGAACTGGAAAAGAAAATTACTGATAAAACGCGCGAAATTGAAGATATAAAAGCAAGTGTCATTTATAAAAATGCTTTCGAGTGGCGATTTGAATTTCCTGAAGTATTAGATAATGAAGGTAATTTCTTAGGCTTTGATGTTGTTATTGGTAATCCACCTTATATCAGCGCAATTGAACTCAAAAAATCTTTATCCGAAGGAATTTATTCTCAACTCAAGAAGGATTACAAAACCGCAAAAGGAACTGTTGATTTATTCATATATTTTTTTGAAAAAGGTTTGGGGTTGTTAAAAACTAAATCAAACTTGATGTTTCTAACTCCAAATAGATATTTATCAGCAAGTTACGGTGCAACTCTAAGAGAATATATTTTTAATAACGCTCAATTGAACGAAATTATTGATTACTCAGATGTGAAAGTTTTTGAGGAAGCAAGCACTTATCCGATTATTACATCTTTAACCAAACGAGAATTTACAGGGCAAGAATATCAAATAAAAATCGGCAGATATGATGAAGAACAAAATCAAGTCTTTTATAAATTTACAAACTCAGAAAAGCTAAATTTTCTTGAAAGTTACATTTGGGGATATTTACTAAATGACAAATTACCTATCACAGAAAAAGTTATAAACAAATCAGTTTCGATTACGGAATGTGCAAAAATAAATGCGACTTCAACAGCTTCGGAAGCTGACGAATATCATAATTTGATAAATCAGAACAATGGTTGGAAACTGATTAATACAGGAACAATAGATAAATATGAAAGTCTTTGGGGGAAATTTCTTTTAACAGACAAAGGAGAAAGATATTTGAAACCTTACTTATCAAAAACTTCTCAATCAATCAGCCAAAACAGAAAAACATTGTATTCATCAAATAAAATCATAATTGCAAAAATAGCTTTGACAACGGAAGCCTTTTTAGACGCAGAAGGAGATTTTGCCTCAATTAACACGAATTGTTTTCATACTTTTGGAAATGGTTATAACGAAAAATATGTTTTGGCTTGGCTTAACAGTAAATTATTTCAATATACGTTTGAGTGTTTCTTTGAAGGATTAAAAATGCAAGGTGGTTATTTACTTTATAGCTCGCCTAATTTATCCAAGATGTTTATAAAAGAAATCGAAGAAAAAGACCAACAATCATTCGTCGCGCTGGTTGACCAAATTCTCGAATTAAAAAAAGCAGGCGAAGACACGCAAGATTTGGAAAATGAAATTGATCGGCGCGTTTATCGGCTCTACGATTTGACCGACGAAGAAATTGCGATTGTCGAAGGTAAGTAGTCGAACACAATTATTTTTTATGAAAAAGAAAAAAATGAATGATGCAGAATTAGAAGAATTAGAAAAGTATTGTCAGGATGAATTTTATTATGACATTTATGAAGAATTGATAGAAGATGAATTATTCAAACCAATAGACTTTTTTCGATTACTTGATACTCAAATTGAATTTGTTCAAACAAATAGAGATCGTGTCAAATGTTGTGGAAATGAATTCATAGCGTTCCTCGCCCTTTCTTGCTTGCCTTAAATTTTTAACCTTCCGTTTGCGGTAGTTTGACCTCTTTTAGTTTTTCAGGATGGCTGATTATTCGCCACCGTTGCTC
>JANOXW010000862.1:0-5184 GCA_031418635.1 Acidobacteriota bacterium | reverse complement strand
GCAGTTGAACGAATACATCCGTTTTTGTGCAGATACGAAAACCATTTGACAATCCCGCGTAAATTTAACACGCGCCCGACATTCAAATAAAGCATATTTTACCTCGAAGTTAGTTGTAAATTTATAATAGCAACGGTTGTTTATTAAATAGCAACGATGTAATTATAAATGGCAACGATAGTTTTGACAAGAGTACGGTGTATTTTAATAATAGTAACGGGTGAATGATAGATGGCAACGGGTGAATGATAAAGAGTAACGAGTGAATGGTCAATTGCAACGGCTGTTTGTGTAATTGCAAGAGATTATGAAGAACGATTTTGCTGATTTGATGAAAATCGTTTTTTCACATTTATGTTAACGTCTTGTTCGGATATGTCGTTACTTACACTCGACTCCTTTCCAACTAATTGTGGCGTAACGATGGTTATTTCCATTACGATAAATAGATACTTTCTCGTAATGTTCAAGTGTGCCGGAACAACCATCACTTGGGTAGCAGCCTAAATTAATAAAACTACCTAACAAGTATTTGCCGCGTTTTTCTTTTGGCATTAACTCATCAACAACTTCATCCAGTAATTTCGTTTTAAGTGCGTCCGCTTCTACATTGATTGGAATCTCAGAAGTAGAGTAAGGAAAAAGTTCTACCATCAAGCGACACACTTTTTTATTCTTGGTGTATGTAGCCGTTACTGAAGCACTAAGTTGTGTCAAATAATCAGAAGATCGCGCCCGATAGACTTCAGAATAAGTTTCTGAGGTCGGCGCACCGTATTTCTTTTGTAGTTCATTGGAAGACTGTGCATTTGCGATAATGCAACACAAAAATAAAAGAATAATAACTTTCATAACATTTCTTTGGCGGAATAATAACACTCTGTTTTTCAAATTAAATCGCTTTTGTTCCAATCAGGCGTGTGAAAAGTACCTTCTTTATCAATTCTTTGATAAGTGTGTGCGCCGAAAAAGTCGCGTTGGGCTTGAATCAGATTGGCGGGCAAGCGTTCCGAACGGAAAGCGTCGAAGTATGAAAGCGCGGACGAAAGACAGAGCGAAGGAACTTGGCTAATCATAAATTCGGAGTTTATTTTGCACCAGAAATCACGGTTTTTGCTAAGTGTGTCGGCGAATTTATCTGCCAAAATCATATTCGGCAAGTCGGGATTTTCCGTGTAAGCACGGTGCATATCTTCTAATAAAGCCGAGCGAATGATACAACCGCCGCGCCAGATTTTAGCGATTTCCGACAGGTTTAATTCATAATCTTTTTCGACGGAAGCGACTTGCAGAAGCGACATTCCTTGCGCGTAAGTTACAATGAACGAACTGAATAAGGTTTGTTTGAGCAGTTCGATAAATTCTTCGCGGTTGTCGGCAACTCCTTGGCGGACGGCGGAATCTCGTTCTTCGTCGGAAGTGATTTCGGTCTTGTGGTCAACCGTAGTTTGTTCGTCGAGATTGGCTTTGTGGTGTTCGCTGACAATCGTTTCGGCGGCACTTGTTTCAAGTTCGGCTTTGGCTTCGTCGCTTTCGGGGTGGCTTTCAACAACGTGCTTATCCGCAATCGGCGGATTAGTAATTTCGGGTTCGTGGCTGCCGTATTTTTCGGCAATGACGGCGCGAACTTCCTTTTGCGCGGAGATTTGACGCATCGCAACCGCCGAATCAATCGTCGGAATCGGCACACCGAAATCCATTGCCACTTGCGAAGTCCATTTGCCTGTGCCTTTTTGGGCGGCTTTATCTAAAATCATTTCAACCAACGGTTTTTCGGTTTCGCTGTCCGCTTTTCGTAAAACTTCCGCCGTGATTTCTACAAGGAAAGAATTTAATTCGGCGTTGTTCCAATCGGCAAAAGTCGCGCTCATCTCAGAGTAATTCATCTTGAGAACACGCCGCATAAAATCGTAAGTTTCCGCCAAAATCTGCATCAAGCCGTATTCGATGCCGTTATGCACCATCTTGACAAAATGTCCGCTTGAGCCTTTGCCGATGTAAGTTACACACGGTTCGCCGCCGACTTTTGCTGACGCTGCGATGAGAATCGGTGCGACGTGATTGTAGGCTTCTTCGTTGCCGCCGGGCATAATGCTCGCGCCGTGTCGTGCGCCTTCTTCGCCGCCGGAAACGCCGACACCGAGAAATTCGATACCTTTTTCGGTCAGATATTTTTCGCGCGTTTCCGTATCGGTAAAATGCGAATTGCCGCCGTCAATAATAATGTCGCCTTTTTCGAGATGCGGCAGTAAATCATTTATCACCGAATCAACGATTTTCCCCGCCGGCACAAGCATCATAATTTTGCGCGGCGTTTCCAAAGAAGCGATAAAATCTTCCAAAGTTTTCACACCTTCAACCGTATAATCTGCGCCTTCTTTGTTCAATAATTCAACTTTTTCCGCGTCCAAATCAAACCCGACGCAAGAAAATCCGTGTTCCGCGACGTTGAGCAGAAAGTTTCTGCCCATCGTTCCAAGTCCAACCATTCCGAATTGTGCATTTTCCATAATTGCTAATTATACTTCCCAAATTTCTGCGAAAGCTAATTCATTTTCCCAATTTTCTCTATTATCTTCAAACGTCCACCACGCCGACAAAACGATTTGTGCAAAAGCCCATTTTCTCAAATCTCGTGGTTCGACTTTAAACGCTTTTGAAAATTGTCGAACGGCATCGTTTAATTTTTCTTTTAAGTTCGCATCGGACTCTAACCACCAAAGATGATTATTCAGAAAAACGCTGATTTCATAGCCAATGTCGCCGATGATGCCTTTCGGGTCAATCGCCAAAAACGTCTCGCGCTCTGCCGACAGGATGTTTTCGTGATGCAAATCGCCGTGAATCAGAAATTTTTGTGGTGAATAGCTTAATTCTTTGTAAAACTCGCTTGCTTTGAAAATATATTCGCGGGGAAATGTTGTATTCGCAGTTCTGTCAAAACCTTTGAACCAATCTTCAAGCCGTCTAAAAGCGGAATTTTCGGACGGATTTTTTAGAATCTCGCGTATAGTTTCGATAGCGATTTCGACGGCTTTTGTCTCATCCGTTTGGCAAACTTCTTTTAAGTGTTTGCCCGGCGTTAATTTTTCTAAAAGTATGGCGCGATGATTTTCGTCCAATTTCAGAAGTTTAACTGTGCCTTTGCCGTCCTTTGTTTGTAAAAACTTCGCTTCATTAAAAATTTCGGGATTATTTAAAGGCAAAGCAATTTTTAAAACCGCGCCATCTTTGCAAATACACGGCGCGACAAAATTATATGACAGATTCGGGAAAGGTTTCTCTACTTTGAGCGACCAATTTTCTTCAATTTCTCTGATAACCCGCGGCAATTCATTTAACCATTGTTCGCCTGTCTTGCCGCATAAATCCAAAGTGTTTTTTACAAATCGCTCCGGCAGATTCGCCCTTAAAATTTCATTCATCACTCTTGACGAGTTTAGCTTTTCTGATAGATTCTAAACAGCAGGAACTATGGATTTTGTCATATTAATTCGATTTTAAGTTTTTTCATAACTTCACTAATTGGATTCGCCACGCCGTAATTGTTGACTTGTTTGACAATGTTTGCTCCGCCTTCATTCATACTTTCTTTGATTTCAATATCTCCATTCGCCCCGGCAAAAATTAAACCGCTTGCAAAATTTTCGCCGTCAACCACCAATGAACCGCTATCGCCTTTTTCCACAAATTTCTCGTAAACCTCTTTATCCGGCTCAATTAGAAACTGATTTTTGAAAAATGATGATTGTCCCGTGCGGTCGTATCTCACCCAAATATCAAGATGTATCGAAAAAACTTTACCTTTAGTAAAACCGGTTGTCCGTCCGAATTTTTGGCTTGTTTCGCCGACTTCAACATCATCTTTTTCGACAAAACCTTTGACGGTTCCAATCATCGGAACAATCGGTTTGTGAATTTGCTGTTTCCAAAGTTTTGCAATTGCTGCATCAACAAAATTCGCCTCATTCGTATCGTTTTCGAGTTTCGGATGGGCAAAATCGGTTAATTCGGCGATTGGACGATTGGCGACAGACTCGCCCGGACTCGGTTGCATTATTAAATCGTGTTCATCAACAACGCCTTTGCATAAATCCGCAAAAACGTGAGAATTACTCAAAAGATAAACTTCAGATTTTCGCGGAATCAGACTTTTTTTGCGACAAAAATAACCAATCGTTCCGCATTGCCCATCAAGATTTGAATTTGCCCCGCTAATCCCGCCCATAAGTACGTTTTGTTGTTCACGGATAAGTTTCCGATATTCTTCCGATGAAAATTCTGCAAAGTAATTTTCCGTTGAAAGAAAACTTGCCTGCGGCATGGCAATTAAAACAACCGAAATGTTTTTGTAATTATTCGGGATTGAATCAGACGGCGGATTATCAAACATTCTTTCGTTGGCATCATTGATGAAAATTTGGATGCAATGTTCGCCGTTTTCGAGTTTGCCGATGCCGATAGCGTGAATTTTCTTGGAAGTTCCACGTCTCAGCCAAATTACGCTTAATTCGTCTTTGATTTTGACGATTTTTTTTAGGCGTGTATCTTCGCTTTGCTTCGGCAGACGACGTTTGATGTTGGCTTGTCGGTATCTTTGAATAAAAAACCACACAAGCCAAGCCACAACCAAAACCGCTACAACCCAAGTTATTTCCGTGTTATAAGTTATAACGGTTTTGGTTATCGTCTGTTGAGATTTAGTAGCTTGAAATAATGCCAAAAAATGCGTCATATATTTTTGCGGAACTAACCTTCAAGTTCTTCAATCGAAGCAATATCACCACCATCTAGCGGATGACAAAAGAAATCTCTGCCGACCGATTCGCCGGTTGCGACATTTGTATTTTGGTCAGTTTTTATCGGCTCAAGTTCATACGTTGTTCCATTGGGAGTGCTGAAATACTTTTGATAGTCCTTCATATCGCTATAAACCGCCTCATCCGAATAATCCATGTTTTTGACTTCAATGCGGAACGGCAAACCGTTCACCCGCGAGAGCGTGTGAGATTCTTCCCGGTCGCCAATTTTTATTTTGAAAACAACTTCGTCAGATTCAATTTTCACGCCGATTGTTTCCGCTACATTGCCCAAAATTTCACGAGTTTTCTCGTTTCCGTCAGCATCTTTTTCGACTTTTTCAAAAAACAAGTCGGTGTCTAATTTATGAACGTAAAACAAGCC
>JANOXW010000861.1:0-4630 GCA_031418635.1 Acidobacteriota bacterium | reverse complement strand
TAATCGCAAAAAAATCAAAGAAAATATTATCAAAGTTGCAGGGCAAGATTCGTGGGCTTTGGTAAAAGTCGGGCTTTTTCGTTGGTTTGATATTGCTGACGGAAAAATTGCCGACGGCGATGATAATTCATATCGGGAAATTTAATTAAATGCAACCGAAATATCTTAAATTATTGGAAACAGGCGAATTAGCAAATCGAGTCGAGCGTTTGGAAAAACTGCTCGAATCTTGCACGATTTGTCCGAAAGATTGCGGAAACAATCGTTTGAAAGACGAAATTGCCGCGTGTTATTCGGGCAAACTTCCGATTGTTTCGAGTTATACGGCGCATTTTGGCGAAGAACCTGTTTTGTCGGGAACGAACGGCGCGGGAAATATCTTTTTTGGTAATTGCAATTTGCGCTGTGTTTATTGTCAGAATTATCAAATTTCGCAGACTTGGAAAACGCAAAAACGCAACGAAATCTCGCACGAAAGATTGGCGGAAATGATGCTCGAATTGCAAGCAAAAGGCTGTCATAACATCGGATTTGTTTCGCCGACGCATTTTGTTCCGCAAATGGCGCGTTCAATTTTAATCGCGGCGGAAAAAGGTTTACGCCTTCCGATTGTTTATAATACAAACGCTTACGATTCGGTCGAAGTCTTGAAATTGCTCGACGGAATTGTTGATATTTACTTGCCCGATTTGAAATATGCGGAAAACGACGCGGGTTTTCAATTCTCAAAAGTGCGCGGTTACAAAGATTTTTCGCGGGCGGCAATCAAAGAAATATTTCGGCAAACGGGCGATAAATTGATTTACGGCGCAGACGGTTTGTTAAAACGCGGCTTAGTTATTCGCCTTTTAGTTTTGCCCAACGATTTAGCGGGAATCGAAGAAAATCTGCGCTGGATTCGTGATGAACTTTCGCCCAAAGTTGCGATTAGTTTGATGGCGCAATACTACGCGACCAACAAAGCCGCAACCGATGAAAGATACATTTTATTATCACGCCGAATCTCTGAAAGAGAATGGTTTTCGGCAATCGGAATTTTAGAAGAACTCGGAATGGAAGAAGGCTTTATGCAAGAATACGAATCGGCTTCGCATTATTATCGCCCCGATTTTAACGACGCGGAAAAACCTTTTAAAGATATTCGGGATTTTCAATAAGAGTTTTCAACCACGAAGTTTCACGAAGGAAACACGAAGAAAAAAACTTCGTGAAATTTTCGTGAAACTTCGTGGTTGAAAAAAGTTAATCGAATTATGAATCTAAAATTCAACATAAAATTAGCGGATTCATACACGAGTTTTTCTCAAATCGCTAGAGTTTTAACCGAAAATTGGGTTAAAGAAAATTCATATTGTCCGAATTGCGGAAAAGATAAAATCAGCGAATATCCCAATAATCAACCTGTTGCGGATTTTTTCTGTAATTTTTGCAATGAAGATTTTGAACTGAAAAGCAAAAACGGAAATTTGGGAAACAAAATTGTTGACGGCGCATATATTTCGATGATTGAGCGAATAAATTCTGTCAATAATCCGAATTTCTTTTTTCTCACTTATAGCAAAAACGATTGGTTTGTTAATGATTTTCTCATCATTCCGAAACATTTTTTTCAACCTGAAATTATCGAAAAACGAAAACCTTTAGCCGAAACTGCACGACGCGCAGGCTGGATAGGTTGCAATATTGATTTGCAAAGAATTCCGCATTTAGGTCGCATTTTTCTTGTTAAAAATTCAGTTGTTGCCGATAGAAAAAATGTTATCGAAACTTGGAGCAAAACAGTTTTCTTACGCGAAAAATCTGTCGAAGCAAAAGGTTGGACTTTTGACGTTTTGAAATGTATTGACCATATAAAATCAACTGATTTTTCTTTGGACGAAGTTTATAAATTTGAAGGCGAATTGAAACAAAAACACTCCGAAAATAATTTCGTGAAAGATAAAATCCGCCAACAACTGCAAATTTTGCGCGATATGAACATTATCGAATTTGTTTCGAGAGGGAAATATCGAAAAATTACACAATGAAAAAGTTTGTTTTTATCACGCCAGAAGGCGAAACGATTGCGCCAAACGGAAGCGAAGTTGAAAACTTGCAAGTTATCGGCATTGTTGAAGATGTCGAAACGGAAGATGAAGCGTTGAAAAAACTTTTGCAAGAAAATGCTTGGATTTTTGACGCAGAATTTAATGTTGCCGAATTTATTGCTTACGAAATTTTATAATTCCAAATATCTGCCTTCGATTCCGCTGTTTTTCAGAGCTAAAGCATTTTCTTTTCCATACGCGACAAAAACGCTTGGTGCGCCGGAAGTTCCGCCTTGAATTCCCGAAACGTGATAAAATTTGATTCTGCCTTTCACGAAAAGCAAAGCGTCTGCCGAATACCAAATATTTTCAAAAAAACATCTTGTTTCCGTCCGTGCGAAAATTATGGCGATTCCGTTGCCGTGATTTTTCAGTTTTTCAAGCCATTAATTCATATATTTTCCATACGGTGCGTTTAACCAAATTCTGCCAAACCAATCTTTTTCCAAGCCGTTATCTTCGATTGTGAAATTGGTTTTCGCGTGAAGAAACGGCGCGTTAAGCGGACAACACGGGTCAAGGTCGAATTTGCCTAATTTTTTGACAAGTTCGGGTGGCGTAAGCCATTCGACTTTGGTGAGTTCGCATCTTTCGTAAGAAGTATTCATAGCTTTGATGTATTGATTAAAAATACGATCATTTTTTGATAATTGCAACCCCTAAGCCGATCATTTTCAATAGTTTAGTATGTGCTTTGAATTCTACAACCGAGAGTTGAATGGAAAAAAAACACATCAAACAGAACGCACGGATTTCAGGATAAAAACGAATTGGCGTATTATTTGCAAAAGGAATTAAAATAAGTGAGCGAAAAAGATTTAATCGAATATATTGAACAAAACCTTGAAAATTCGCCGATGATTGATACGGAAACGGGAATTTCGGCGGTCAAGGAATTGGCGCAAGTTGCTGAAAAGGAAGGTGTTGAATGGGCTTTGGCGGGCGGAATTGCAATGCACCTTTACGGTTCTTCGCGCTTGACGAAAGATGTTGATATTATTTCGTTGAAAAGATTGTCGCTCAAAGCGGTTCGCCCGATTGGTTTTGGCGGCGAATCTTACGAGGTTATGGTTGGAAAGAAAAAAGTTCACGTTGATTGGATTGTCCGCGAAGACAATTATCAAGGTTATTATGTGCAGGCGTTGAAAGACGTGGCGACGCTGAAAAACGGTTTGAGAATAATTACGCCCGAATGGTTGGCGATTTTGAAATACATTGCGGGACGCGAAAAAGATTTGAGCGACATAATTTTTCTGCTCAAAAAAAACGGCTACGTCAAACGCGATTTGATAAGAGAAAATATCATCAAAACCAAAAACCAAGATGTTTGGTTTGCAATGCTTCCAAATTGGCAAAGGCTGTATGATTTAGCTGACAGCCGAATTGAAGAACGCGACAAGTATTATCAAGACCCGTTGCGATAAAATTAAAAAGAGGAAATTTACAAAAATGAAAACAGGCGAAAAAGCACCGGATTTTAATTTGAAAGATTTGAACGGCGAGAGTTGGAGTTTGCACGAACAGCTTGGAAAGACGGTTGTTCTGCTTTTTTATCCGGGCGATGATACGCCGGTTTGCACGGCGCAACTTTGTTCGGTCAGAGATAATTGGTCGCAATATCAGGCGACGGGCGCGGAAGTTGTCGGAATCTCGATGGATTCGGAAAAATCGCACAAATCATTTGCCGATAAATATAATCTGACATTAAAACTTTTATCGGATGAAAAAGGCGAAGCAACCGCAAAATATGATGTCAAATCGTGGATTCCCGGACGTTCGGCACGCGCCGTCGTTGTGATTGATAAAAACGGCAACATCGCCTATCACAAAGTTCAAGCGTTGAGTCTGCTTCGCCCGAAAGATGATGAAGTTTTGGCGGCAATCGAAGCAGTCATCAGTTAGCAGATAGCAGTTATCAGTCAGAAATTATATTCTTTCTGCATACAACAATCATTACCGATAACTGATAACTGCTTCGGTGAAACTGTATTGTAAAAAATAACGAATAAAATTAGGAGAAATAAAATGGCTATATTTTCGAGTGATAAATTTAAATGCGCCCGTTGCGGACAGAAAAATGAACCGATTGGCTTTGCGCCGATTCCGACTGAACTCGGACAAAAAATTGGTGAGGAATGTTGTCAAAATTGTTGGAAAGAATGGCTTGAGAAGCAAAAACAACTTATCAACCATTTCGGTTTGGACGTTTCCAACCCCGATTCGCACGATTTTCTGTTTGACCAGATGAAACTTTTCTTTTACGGCGAAGGTGTCGAACTCGCCTCAATTGATGAAACAAAAGAGGGAACAATTAACTGGTAGTTTGGTATTACGCTAATATGAAACTGAAAATTATTTTGTGTTTGATGTTGATTTTTGGCGGTTTGAGTTCGTCCTTTGCGGCTGAGATGAATTATTTTGGTGAACGACAAAGGGTGCGTGCGCCCGAATTAAACGGCGGAATCGGTTGGCTTAACACCGATAAACCGCTTTCGCTTGCCGCGCTGAAAGGCAAAATCGTCTTGCTCGATTTTTGGACTTAC
>JANOXW010000860.1:0-4404 GCA_031418635.1 Acidobacteriota bacterium | reverse complement strand
CAGCCCGCGCCCCGTCACCAGACCTAATCTGGCGCACATCAACTGCACGGCAACCATCAGCGGGAAAGAGAAGAGCGACATCCAGAGCGGCAGATAGCCGAAAGCCGCGCCCGCCGTCGCATGAGTCGAGATGCCCGAAGGGTCGTCGTCCGCCGCGCCGGTAATCAAACCGGGACCGAGATTGGCGAAGAATTTTCGGACTCTGCCGTGCGAGGATTTTTTCGACATTAGATTTTCTTCTTCTACTAAATCAGACATATTTTCTTTCGTTCTTGGGCGCAACGGGATCAAATCTGCAAAACGGTTTTGATTCTGACGGATAATGCAGTTTTCCCCGTTTCATCGCACATCTTTCCTTTGCTGCGCGGTTAAAATGTCGGCGACGAGCGATTGCGCCTCAATTTGAATTCGCTTCAGGTGTGCGGCATCATGGAAACTTTCGGTGTAAATCTTGTAGATATTTCTTTATGCACCCGCTGAGCAAAGCAAATGAAAGCAAAACCGCGCCGATGATAAATACGGCGCATCTTTTTGCCGGATGAAAAGCGCAAGCGCGGAAAAGCCTGTTTCATATTATCCGCTCTTCTGCCAAATTTTCGATTGATTTTATCGAATGTGGTGCGAACTAATCGTTCCGCAGCAACTGCCCGCTTTATTCACGAGCGGCAGACTTGTTACCTGATGTTCGTCCAGTTTCAGTTTCGCTTCTTCGAGTGAATCGTCCGCGCCGCAGCAAGCAAAAGCGGGGCGCATAATTTCGGCAACGCTGACTTCGGAAGCGAGCCGGTCGTCGGCTACCACACTGTGACAGATGTCGCGTCCGGTAACGACCCCGACGAGATTGAGATTCTCAATATTGTCAACTACCGGCGAACAGCCGCAACTCGACGTTTTCATCGCTTTCGCGGCGCTTGCTACTGTGTCTTTCGGCGTGCAGCACGAAGCCGCTTCAATTGGTTTCATTACATCACTACAACAACTCATATTATTTTTCTCCTTCAATCCAAAAAAGCATCAGGGAGATTCCCCAAAGAACAGTTAATCCGAGCAAAAGCCATTTGAAGTCAGACTGAATGATAAAATTCACAACACTCATCCAACCAATTGAGGTTATGCCCGCAAAAGTAACCAAAACTGACACACCACGCAATCGCTCTCGAAAAGCCGTGCGTGCCACATAAACCGTCAATAATCCGGTCGTCAAAATATATCCGCCCATTACCCGGAAAACCTTTTGCAGCCAGATTGATAAGCCCGGAAGATTGTTCTGGATTTCACTTAAAGATAAACCGATATATCGAGCGTCTTCGGGCAAAAGCACCGGACGCAAGAAAATAAAGTATAACCCGATACCAATGAGTGCAACACCGCAGATTGCCAATACTGCCGAAGAGTAAGGTTTCACACTAAATTGTTCGCCAATTACAAAGCGCATAAATTTGTTTAGCTCGACTTTATCCAATTTAAGTGACAAAGCAGAGCGTATCTGTCAAACATTCTAATAATGGGCGGGGTATTTTTATCATTTCCACCTCATTTTGTGATGTTTGAAAACTCCGCCACTCCCATAAATACTGCCTCACGCAACCGATTGCATCCGAAAATGTCGCCAACTCTTTCTCATACCAAACGGCACTTCTGATTTCCAGTTTTCCACCCTTGGCTAATTCTTGGGCAACCATCGTAATCAGCGAAAATAATCCAAATAAGCAGGGCGTGGTTCGTTTGATGGCTTTCTCTGACCAGTTTCGATTCGTTTCAATTCCCAAATGCAGTCGGCTTTCTTCAAACGTCACTTCTAATTGCCACCGCTTGATAAACTATTCCACGATGTGCTTGGGACTCGCTTCAGTTTTAGTGCTGAACACCGCTTGCGTTTCAAACTTTCCCAACGGGTCTCGAATAATTACCCAGCGAATCGGCACCGCTTCTTTCGAGGGCGTGATACCAGACACATTTTCCACTCTTGATTTCAATTCGCCGATTCTGTTCGCCATACCAATGCTTGAGGGTTATCGTTTTCCATTTCGTGTTCGAATTATCAATAATGGCTTGCAAAGTCGGTAATCGTTTGCCTTTTTTGCGTCCACGTCCGAGTTGTCCTTTTCTTCTCGCTTTGGCTTTCCGATACAAATCGGCATCCAATCTCAGTTTGGAAACCACCGTGACTTCCTCTCTGACCGCATTTAACAAATCTATGACGGCAAATCCACCGTCTCCGACAAATACTAAATCTAAATCAGGCAACCATCTTTTGATTAAAAGAATCGCTTGTCGCGCTCGCTCAGGTAGTTTCCGATGACGAATTCCGCGTTCCTTGTGGTATCTTTCGGACGGACATAAAACGGTCAAAAACGGTAATGCCCAGACCTTTTTGGCAAATGGAATCTCGGTCAAAACAGCAAAACAGAGCCACCGCAACCCGCTCGTCTTGACAAAAAACGATTTGCTGGAGCGCACCGCATCCCGATAAATCCCTTTCGCTTTGATTTGCTCTCCGCGCCTTCTTTCAATCGTCTCATCAAACCCGATGACCAGCTCGCCTGATAAGCCAAATGCCTTTATTAAGAGTTTTAACAAAATCCGGGAAGCCGACAAAGAACGCCATTGCGCCCGATTCAAAACCCGATGATAGGTTTGAAAATGCTTTTCCTGACTCAATCCCATCACTCGCAAAGCATTGGTGACAGTCCGCGAAGCCGGCGACAAAATCGCGCCCATCAACAAAACTTTGACGTGCCGGAAAACGGGTTTGGAAAAAAACGGCGCAAATGCTATAACAAAATTCATCAGAACGCAGTCCATTGGTTAAACTCCTTGTGACTTTTCTTTGGTCGGAAAATATCAAATAGAACTTACTTGTTCAGCGTTCTGTTTTCAAATATCTATCTTCAATATTGGATAAAGTCGAGCTAAGCACCTTGTTTTCTGAAAGAATGCACAGAACGCCTACATTGTTTGATTACTTGGATTTTCTGTCGGTGTTATCAGTCGTCCATCACGCTCCAACCGAGTCTTGCGTTCTTCATAAACTTCCGTTGTGATTTCGCCCGCAGCGTAACGCCGCTGCAAAATATCCAATGGTGTCAGGCGATTAAGTCTTGCCTTTTTTCGTGTTACGGGCGTTGAAAATGAAAAGAATGAAACGAGCAAAATCATCCAAAAAATCCACTAAACCATGTGCATTCCGCCCCATCAACCGTTATCGTAAAACATAGTAATTCTCGGCTTTGCCTCATAACTACTTAATTTTTTCGACTTTTGAGGCAAAGCCGTAATTTTCCTTAAATAATCAATAATTTCAGGCGTTTATCTAAACGCCCATTGCCGAAACGCGCACGAAGTAAGTGCGATTGTTCGCAATTGTTTCGTGCGGACTTCTGCATTTACATCTTCATTTTCTTGTCGGACTTATCCATCTTTTCAAGTTGCATTACGAGCGCGGCGGCGTGTTTATTCACATCCATTGCATTTGGAGCAGCAACTTGTAAAGCGTTTTCCAACGCCGTGATATGTTCTTTCACTAGCATATTTTCCGCCTGCATTTTCTCCATCATCGGCTTCATCATCGTCATCATTTCGGGCTTCATTTTGCCCATTTGCGATTGATGAATTTCGCCCATCTTTTCCATACTGTGTTTGATTTCGGCAAAGGCGTTTCGGGCGAGTTCAACGTCTTCCAATTTGCCGCCCGCCGTCATATTACGAAGGCTTTTGGCAAACGTCAAAACATTTTGCCGATACGCCATCATTACCGTGTGATGCGGACTTTTCATTATTGCCGCCATCTCCATTTTCATCTTTTTACCGTCTTGAGCAGCGATACTGCCGACGCTTAAAAGAACCACGATAATTGCCGTCCAAATCACTAACATTTGTTTTTTCATTTTTATCTCCTATATGTTTTCCTTTAGTTAAAATTAGAGTTAAAACCCGCCGACAGAAATCGGACGAATATCAAAATTTGCCTGTTCTGATCAACTCCGGTTCAAATCTCCTCAATTTCATTTTCCTCTCGTCTGTCCTGAAAAGTTATGGTATTAATTGTTCTTGAGTGTGAATCTCATTCGTTCCGAAAATCAGCGCGTTATGCCGGAATGCGGAAATTAACCATCATATTTCCGTCCTCGTGTTCCAAATTGTGGCAATGAAACAAAAATAGCTGATTTCCCGGAAACGCCTGCCGGAAATCAACCGCAATCCGCACGGTTTCGCCGGGAAAAATCATCAACGTGTCTTTCCAACCGAGATCGGTGACGACGCGTCCGCCGCTCGCGGTGGCGAGTGGACGCAGTGCAACCGGACTGTTGCTTCGCCCAAGCACTTGAAACGAAAATCCGTGCAAGTGCATCGGGTGAATCATACTATTGGTGGAGTTTTCGATGTCCCAGATTTCAATCGTCC
>JANOXW010000859.1:0-6374 GCA_031418635.1 Acidobacteriota bacterium | reverse complement strand
ACACACGAAATTTTCTTTTCTTTTTTCGCGTTTTTAGCGTATTTCGCGGTTAAATTTATTCAGCAAATCCCAAACCTTCCGCAAATGCCGTTCTTCAACGCGAATACTTCCGACCGATAATCGCAAAGTAAATTTTCCGTTCAGTTTCGTGTGCGACAGATACGCTTCGCCCGACGTATTGATCTCGTTCATTATTTTTTCGTTGAGCGCGTCTAAATCCTCAACGCCTTGCGGGCAAGCACGAAAACACGCCAGGGCAAACGGCACCGGCGCGAGCATTTCAAAATCCCCGGAATCGTCAACCCAATTCGCAAAAAGCCGCGCCAGCCGGCAATGTTCGCGCAGACGTTCGATCAAACCATCGCGTCCGAAATAGCGCATCACGAACCAAAGTTTCAAACTACGAAAACGTCTGCCAAGCTGAATTCCGTAATCCATTTGATTTGTTACGGTTTCGGTAACTTTTAAATATTCGGCGACAAGTGAAAAAGTTTGTTTAAGCAAATCTAAATCGCGCACATACAAAATTGACAAATCAAACGGCGTGAACAGCCATTTGTGCGGATTTGTAACGATTGAATCAGCGCGTTCCCAACCTTTGAAATAATGCTGAAATTCGGGAATAATCGCCGCCGAACCAGAGTATGCCGTGTCAACGTGAAGCCAGAGATTATTTCGTTCGCAAATGTCCGCAACTCGTTCGACATTATCAACACTCGAACTTGAAGTCGTGCCGACAGTCGGAATCACGCAAAATGGTAAATGTCCCGCAGTTTTGTCATCCTGAATCGCTTCGCGCAATTTTTCAACGTCCATCTCAAAGCGTTCATTAGATGGAATTTTGACCAATGATTTTTGTCCAAGTCCAAGCAAAATCACGGCTTTGTCAATCGAATTATGCGTGTGTTCGGAACAATAAACTCTCAATAAAGGTAAATCGGTTCTGCCGCTCATTCCGTTTTCGCGTATTCCTAGATTTAATTTTTCACGCGCCATCGCAATCGCGTGAAGCGTCGAGATCGAAGCCGTGTCATAAATAATTCCTTTAACTTCTTCGGGCAGATTCATCATTTGCCGAAGCCAATCCAAAACAACCGGTTCGAGTTCAGTCGAAGCGGGCGACGTGCGCCAAAGCATCGCTTTCATATCAAACGCGGCAGAAAGCATCTCGCCGAAAACGCCGACGGAACTCGTCGAAGTCGAAAAAAGTCCGTGAAAATTCGGATGATTCCAGTGCGTAACGGCGGGCAAAATCAATTTTTCGACATCTTTTAAAACTTCGCCGAAATCTTCACCTTTTTCGGGCGCGGATTTTGGCAAAGCATTGGTTAAATCGTTCGGTTGATTTTGTGAAAGCACGGGAAATTGCTCGATATTTTCAAAATAATCAGCAATCCAATCAACTAGTTCGTATCCGTAACGGCGAAAATCTTCCTTCGGCATATCGCCCGATTTTGTTTGTGAATTGGTCATAAAAAATGTATTTTATTAAAGAAAGTTAAATAAAAGTTAAAAATCACTCGACAGTTGAGCAATTAGAAGTATAATACTTCAAACGTATATCTCTCCAACGACTAAAAGTTAAAAAAAATTATTGCATCGAAAACTTGTAAAAACGGGACAAATTTCTATTTTCAAACGATGAAACTATGACAGCCGAAACGACGATTGATGAAAAAGTAACTAATGAAGGTTTTGTGCGCGGACTCGGACTACTCGATTCGACAACGATTGTCGCGGGTTCAATGATTGGTAGCGGAATTTTTATCGTTTCGGCGGACATCGCCCGTCAGACCGGTTCGGCGGGCGGTTTGCTTTTAACGTGGATTATTACGGGAATTTTGACGATTTTTGCCGCCTTGAGTTATGGCGAACTCGCCGCGATGATGCCGAAAGCAGGCGGACAATACATTTATCTGCGCGAAAGTTACTCGCCGTTGTGGGGATTTCTTTACGGTTGGACGCTTTTTTTAGTCATCCAAACCGGAACGATTGCGGCAGTTGCCGTCGCTTTTGCGCGATTTTTGGGCGTTTTAGTGCCTTCAATTTCGCCGACAAGTTATTTAATCGCACCGATAAATCTTACTTCGGGCTACGCCGTTTCGCTTTCCGTGCAACAACTTATCGCCGTTTTGCTGATAATTTTTTTGACGATTCTGAACACACAAGGCTTGAAACTCGGCAAAATAATTCAAAATCTTTTTACTTCGGCGAAAACTTTATCGCTTTTGGTTTTGATTCTTTTAGGAATTTTTATCGGCGGCGCGGCGGGAACTTTTTCGGCAAATTTCGGCAGTCTTTTTACGCCACAAAACGCCGCCGTTATCAAACCCGATTTCGCGTTTTTGCCCGAAGTTTCCGTTTCAAGCGGTTTATTCGGTTTAATTGTCGTGTTTTGCGTCGCGCAAGTCGGTTCACTGTTTTCGGCGGACGCTTGGAATAACATCACTTTTACGGCGGGCGAAGTCAAAAATCCGCAAAAAAATATTCCGCTGTCGCTAGTTTTGGGAACAGGTTTAGTTATTTTACTGTATATTTTGGCGAATTTTGCTTATCTTGCGACGCTTTCGCTGACGCAAATTCAAACTGCGCCCGAAGACCGCGTTGCAACTTTGGCATTAAACACGATTTTTGGCGGCGGCGGCGCACTGGTGATGGCAATTGCGATTATTATTTCGACTTTCGGATGCAACAACGGCTTGATTTTGGCGGGCGCGAGAGTTTATTATGCGATGGCGAAGGATAATTTGTTTTTCAAATCAACCGCCAAACTCAACAAAAATCACGTTCCTGCGTTTGCCCTTATTTTGCAATGCGTGTGGGCGTGTGTGCTGGTTTTGCCGCGCACACGGTCGGGAAAAATCGTTGCGGGAATTGAAGATTACGGCAATCTTTACGGCGCGTTGCTCGATTACGTCGTTTTCGCTGTCTTGATTTTTTATATTTTAACCATCATCGGACTTTTCATTTTGCGAAAAACGCGCCCCGATGCCGAACGTCCGTATCGCGCCTTTGGCTATCCGATAATTCCGGCAATTTACATCATCGCGGCAACCGTAATTTCTTTAGTTCTTTTATTTTACAAACCGCAAACGTCTCTGCCCGGCTTGGCAATTGTGCTGTCGGGCGTGCCGGTTTATTTTATTAGGAAGAGTTTAAGCAAAAAATAGCAATTATAAAAACTTAGGAGGATTTCTTAATGTCACTATTTGCGACAAAATCAATTGAAAAAATTATCGCCGAAGCGTCGGAAACCGGCGAACATACACTAAAGAAAACATTAAATTCGTTGGATTTAATGATGCTTGGTGTTGGTGCAATCATCGGCACGGGTATCTTTGTTTTGACCGGACAAGCCGCCGGCAAACACGCTGGTCCGGCGGTTATTATTTCGATGATAATTGCCGGTATTGTCAGTGCTTTTGCGGCACTTTGTTATTCGGAGTTTGCGGCAAGCGTTCCGATTTCAGGTTCGGCGTATGCTTACGGATACGGAACTTTGGGCGAATTCGTCGCGTGGATTATCGGTTGGGATTTGATTCTCGAATACGCTTTTGGGGCGGCAACGGTGGCTGCCGGTTGGTCGGGTTATGTCGTCAGTCTTTTTAGAGAAACTTTGGGAATAAACTTTCCATTAGCTCTGAGCAAAGGACCTTTTGAAACCATAACTTTGGCGGACGGAAGCACGGTTCACGGAATTGTTAATTTGCCCGGGCTTTTGATTTCGGTCGCCGTAACTTTGCTACTTATCAAAGGAATTAAAGAATCGGCAAGTTTTAACTCGATTATCGTTTTGGTTAAAGTTTTGGTTGTGGTTCTGTTTATTATCGCGGGAATCGGCTATGTCAATCCGAACAATTTAGGAGTTGGATGTGTCGCCGGAAGTCCGGGTTGTGCCGAGTTTATGCCGTTCGGTTTCAGCGGCGTAGTAACCGGCGCGGCGGTTATCTTCTTTGCGTATATTGGTTTTGATGCGGTTTCGACTGCGGCTCAGGAAGCAAAAAATCCGCAAAAAGATATGCCGATTGGCATATTAGGTTCGTTGGCGGTTTGCACGGTTCTTTATATTTTAGTTGCCGGAATTATGGTCGGATTAGTTGACTATAAACTTTTGACCAATGCCGCAGCTCCGATTGCGGTGGCGATTGATGCCGCTTTGCAACAAGCCAAAGGAACAACGATGGGAACGATTTTGGCTGTCTTCCCAACCATTATTAAGGTCGGCGCAGTTCTCGGACTTAGTTCGACAATGGTCGTCATGGTGATGGGACAACCGCGTGTTTTCTATTCGATGGCGAAAGACGGTTTGCTGCCGGCGTGGGCGGCGAAAATTCACCCGAAATATCAAACGCCGCACATCACAACGGCTCTGACCGGAACGATTGTGGCGATTCTGGCAGGAATCGTGCCGATTAGTTTGCTTGGCGAACTCGTCAGCATCGGAACATTGTTTGCGTTCGTGATTGTCGGGATTGGAATTATCATTCTGCGTTCATCGAATCCGAATTTGAATCGTCCTTTCAAAGTTCCTTTTTCACCGTTTATCCCGATTGCGACGGTTGTTTCAGCGGCATATTTAATGAACAGTTTGCCTTTTGATACTTGGCTTCGGCTGATTTTTTGGATGTCAATCGGGTTGGTCATCTATTTTGCATACAGCTATTCGCACAGTAATCTTCGCCAAGTTACCAATGAAGTGGCAAATGAATCGGATTCAAGAAACGCACCGCCGATTGCCGCTATGTTGGCGATTGTCTTAACGATTATATTAACAATTTATCAAGTAACTAACCTGTTGGATTTTAGAGCAGAATATCATCTTAAAGAAGGCGATAAAGTGCCTGATAACGCGATGCTTCTGAGTCTTGGGATTCGTCTTTTTGCGTGGATTGTGACAGGTGTTTTGGTGGCGATGTTGATGTATGGCAAACAAGACAATCGCGGCGGAAGCGATGATAAAATACAGAAAACCGGATTGATTATTTCGCTGGTGAACTTGGTAGTTTGGATTGGAATTACCTATTGGTTCTTTGTCCACTAAACAGAATTATACGTTAAGTAAAAGTAAAAAAGAATAGCCACAAAAAGGCACAAAATTCACAAAAAAGATTTTTAATTTATTCTTTTGTGTCTTTTGTGCTTTTTTGTGGCTATCCATCTCTTGGTTTATTTTATCTTAAGTTCAAACGGCAACATCATCATTGCTTCGCCGTGCTTCATTTTGTCGAACATTTCGGCGTAACGTAATGCACGACGAGCATCTTCGGGCAGCGATTTGAACAATTCGGCTTGGGCTTCTTGTTGCTTTGTTTCGGCAAAAGTGCCGTCGTCGTCGCTACCAAAGTATTGGTCAAAAAATGAGCGCGGCGCGGGATAGGCGACTCGTTTTACTTCTTTATCAGCAGGCAGATTTGCCAAACCTTTGGCGACTTCGATGGCTTTCTCTAATCCGCCGAATTCATCAATCAAACCGCGTTCCTTTGCCTGTGTGCCGGTCCAAACGCGACCTTGACCGAGCGTATTTACCTCTTCATCAGTTTTGCCGCGACCTTTGGCAACCTTTGGCACAAAGTCGCCGAAATAGATTTTATTTGCTTGATCTTGCATTTTGGCGCGTTCAGTGTCTGTCCATTTTTCGGTTTCGCGGAAGATGCCGGCGTTTTTGCCGCGCATCACATATTCATTCGTAACGCCCAGCCAATCGTACATTCCTTTAACGACAGGTTTGCCGAGAAACACGCCGATTGAACCCGTAACCGTTGAAGGTTCAGCGACGATTTTGTTGGCGTTGCAAGCGATATAATAACCGCCCGAAGCGGCAACATCCGACATCGAAACCACTAGCGGCTTTTTCGCTTTGGCATTTTCGAGTGCGTGCCACATCAAATCGGATGCGAGAGCCGAACCGCCGGGCGAATCTACGCGCAACACAATCGCTTTGATTGAACTGTCATTTGCCGCGTCGTTGATTGCTTTGACCATCGTATCCGAACCGACGGTTTCGCCGCCCAACGGACTTTTGTTTGAACTTCCGCCATTAATTGCGCCCGAAGCATAGATGACGGCAATTCTTTCGCCTTTGTTCAAACCTAAAGAATCCGACGGAACTTCGCGGTAATCATTGCCGCTAATCGTCCTAATTTTATCTTCGGCTTTGTAACCAAGCCGCGTTTTCAGTTCGTCATAAACTTGATCGTGATAGCTTGCGCCGTCAATTAGTTTGAGTTGGTTGGCTTCAGGCGCGTGATATGGCGCATTGTCCACGATTGCGCCGACATTTTCGGGCGACAATTTGCGGTCTTCGGCAATGGCAGTTTTGAAACGGGCGAAATATTCATCTAAAACCGCGTTGATAACTTCGCGTTGTCCGTCCG
>JANOXW010000858.1:0-1676 GCA_031418635.1 Acidobacteriota bacterium | reverse complement strand
GGCGCGTTTGGATTGATTTTAGCGATTGATTCGGCGGCAACTTCGGCAAGTTGTTCGCGGTTAATTTCGGTTGCAATGTTCATTTTTTTTACCCTCTCAAGTTTTAGATTTAAGTTGTTTCCAACTATCTAAAAGTATAGATAATTATCTAGTGTTTGTCAAAGTAGAATATAGATATTTGACTAGACTTTAGAAAATACTTATTCTTTAATCTGTGAAAGAAAAAACAGACAATCTTATAAGTGTTACCGAAACGGCTGAAAAACTTGGCGTGATTCGTCAAAGAGTTTTTCAGTTAATTCAATCTGGCAGACTTCCCGCCGTAATGGTCGGTTCTCAATACGTCATCAAAGAATCTGATTTGAAACTTGTCGAAGTTAGACCGACAGGCAGACCATCGAAGGACAAAACCGCAAAATAAAATCCTGTTAACGCTTGATTTTCATAAGCGAAAACCAAAGACCATTTAATCCTCAAGCAACAAAATCTCTCTCACCAGCGGCGCAACCAGCTCCGGCGCGACATCGAATTTCGTGCAAAAGATACGAATTACATCGCTTTTTGTAAATTGCGGTAGTTCATCGGGATTATCGGCAACTTTGCGCTCTATTGTGTCAAAGCAGTTGTTAATGAATTTAGCGACAAGCGCGGGTTTTTCGAGATTAGCTTTATTTTTGGCTAGTTCCATATATCCGGCAACCTCTCGTCTGCCGGATTCGTTGGAAAGTAAGTCAACATTAACAGTTTTGACAATATCGCCGTTTTTACGATAAACAGTTGTCTCAGAATGTCCTTTAACAAAGTCAATCGCGCCTGTTTCCCTTGCTTTTTCAATACTGAATGAGCCTTCGTCGTCTAACACATCATCAATGGATGAGCGCATTTGACGAACGGATGAGCCGACGACTTCCTCAACGGTTACTTGGGAGTTATTGAGTGCGCGACTGATGCGACGTTGCACGGCTTCGGACACCTTAGCATTTCTTAGCAATCGGGAAGCATTAACATCAGCAACTTCGAGCGACGAAACATTAGGATAGGCAGTTAAATACGCTGCTCGTTGAGTTTCGCCTTTAGCGATTTCTGCCACAAAGATTTGATGTTGCGGTTTTAGTTTTGGCTTTATGTGTTTATCGCTTTTTGTTCGCATAATAATTTTTAGAACTACTTAAAACTCAATCGTCCGCCGATTGCAAGATTGGCAAATATCCTCAGCCATCGGGATTTTTGCGGGGCAATGCGGACAATCATATAACTCGGTAGATTGTGTTTCGCCTTGCTCGTTAGCCAAGCTCTTGGTTTCTGGGTTTTCTAGGTTTCCATTAGTAGATAAACCTAGAAACCTAGAATCTTTTCTATCGTCGTTTTCCGCTTTTTTAATTTCAGGGTTTTCTAGGTTTTCTAGGTTTCTACTATTAGACAAACCTAGAAACCCGGAATCCTCATTTTCGACTTTCGGGCAGTTTTTATCGTCATTTATTGTAGGTTTTTCAATTTCTGAATTGTCGTTTGCAGACACTTCCGAATTTTCTAGGTTTTCAAGATTTTTAGAATAGACCTCTTGCGAAATAAATTGGGTATTTGAAAACTTTTGATAAAGATGGCACAAATATCTTATTGGAGTAAATTTGATGAGATACGAAAAAGCAAAGGAGTTGAAGGAGCAAGATTTCAAG
>JANOXW010000857.1:0-1894 GCA_031418635.1 Acidobacteriota bacterium | reverse complement strand
CGGATGTTGTGATGGAGATTGCCTGTGGGTTGCACAATCTCCGGGTTATATTTCGACAACCAATGCAAACTATTGATATTACTAATGTTGAGGAATTATCTTATTTCCGATAATGTCTAATGAACACAGAGAAAAAAACTTCCGTCGCAACAGTTGGCGGGACAAACGAAACGGCGTTGACCGCGCAAGGCGCTCAAGGCAAAAACAATTTTTCGCCGATTTTTGTCGAAGCCGAAAAGATGTTTGAGCGGCTCGCGGATTTAACCAAAACGACGGGGCATAAAGCGTATGAATTTTTCCAAAAACGCGGCGGTGAGTTCGGCAAAGAAGTCGAAGATTGGTTTAAAGCCGAATCGGAAATTCTGCTGCCCGTGCCGGTCGAGATTACCGAAACCGACAAGCAGTTCAACGTCCGCGCCGTCGTTCCCGGCTTCCGTCCCGATGAAATCGAAATCAGCGTCAAGGACAATCTTTTGATTTTGAGCGGCAAAACCGAAGCGCACGCGAAAAAAGAAAATGAGAACACCGTTTTAAGCGAATGGCGCAGCAATCGATTTTTCCGTCAATTGACACTTGACAGCGCGGTGGACGCGGAAAAAGTTGTCGCCGATTTGAAGGACGGCATTTTGCAGTTGACGCTTCCGAAAGCTCCGGCTCGAGAAACAACCAAAGTTGCCGTTCATACTGCATAAAAACTGTTTTCACCGTTTACCAAAATTTTTGGTTTTTGTCCCGCTGCCGCCCGGTTACTTCGCCTTTCCCGGCGGGGCAACCGGGACTTATTCGCTGTCGGTGGAATTGGTCAACCCCGCTTGATACCAAAATAATAAAATTTGAAGTCGCTTATTTGTGATATTTTGCAGCACTGATAAAGGTTATAAAAATATGAATCCGACAAACTCCAAAAAAACCGTTACTTCCACGGATTCTTTTTGCCAGCTAATTATTAGCGCCGCCGAATCTCACCACGACAAATTAGCGATGCGGATTATCGGCGTGGAAGGTACGGAATATACTTTCGCGGAAATGCTCGACGCGATTCGCTCCGTCGCTTTTCGGCTTGAACAAGAAGGTGTCGCTTTCGGCGACCGCGTGGCTTTGATTGGCGAAAATCACCCGCGCTGGGCGATTGCGTATCTCGGGATTCTCTTTCGCGGCGCGGTCTGCGTTCCAATCGACCCGCACGGCGAAATTGAAACAATTAACAACTTTTTTGAAAACTCCGAAGCGAAAATGGCGTTCGTGGGCGAGGATTTTATGAAAATTTTTCACCAACTCGAAGAACGAGCGGGGAAAAAGATTCCCGCCGTCGTTCTACAAGACCAGGAAAACATCTCACCGCAACAAGGCGACGGCGAGCAGGAAAACAAAGGAAAACGGACGAAGGACAAAACGGAAAATCCGAAATCCGAAATCCGAAATCCGAAATCGGCAGACAGTTTTCAGCAGTTTTCCGATTGGGCAAAAACTCCGCGCCCGGCAGATTACGATAAACAACCGACTCCCGCAAAACCGGAAGATATGGCGGTTTTGATATATACGAGCGGGACGACCGGCACGCCAAAAGGCGTTCCTTTGACGCACGGCAACATTTTTTACGAAGCGACGGGCTGTCAAGAGGTGATGCACATTTCCGAAAACGAAGTGATTCTGAGCGTATTGCCGCTTTTTCACGTTTTCGCGCAGGTTGCTAATTTGTGGGTGGCCACCATTATCGGCTGCACGATTTGTTACGTTAAAGAACTCGCACCTGCCGAATTGGAGAAAGCTTTCAAAACCCGAACAATCACGCTTTTGACCGGCGTTCCGCGTCTCTGGTATCTTTTTCACAAAAAGATTTTCGACGGCGTTGCCGCCCAGATGTTTCCCGTGCGCTGGCTTTTCGGCACGCTGC
>JANOXW010000856.1:0-8693 GCA_031418635.1 Acidobacteriota bacterium | reverse complement strand
CGATATTCAAAAGCCCAGCTAAAGCCGACGCACCCGCAAACCACAAAATCAGAATCGTGCGGAGGTCGTAGAGTGTGCCAAAAATTTCGCCGAGTTTTTCGTGAGCGATGTATGCCAATGCACGTCCGTTGGCTTTGCCTTTTTCTTTGATTACTCCGCCGGTAATTTCCTCAGATGTGCAACCACAAAATTGCGGTATTTCGTGAGCTTTTGCCGCATTTCCGCATTCAATTTTCGGACAAAAATCCGTGTCGGTTATCAAAAGACTCGTTACGAAACTACTTGAAATAAGCATAAAACTCATTATCAACGCCGCTGACAAAAGAAGTTTTTTAGTTTTGGCAATTCGTCCGGGACCTTTGACTAAAGGCATTACCGCCACGCCCGTTTCAAATCCCGAAAGACCGAGCGCGAGTTTCGGAAATACTATTAAAGATAGTCCGACAATCAATAAAAGGCTTCGCGCCTCAATGCCGCCGCTGGCGGTTTTGTGAGTAAAAATGGCGGTTTTCCAATTTGATAATAGGTCGGGATGAGTAAAAATTTCGTAAAATCCGAAAATTACGATAACCAGATTTAACACCAAATAGATTGCAACTAAAAAAACCGCAATTCCGATTGCCTCTTTAAAACCTTTGAGAAAAACCGCACCGAGAAGCGCAATCAATCCCAAAGTAACCAAAACCGGATGGTCGAGAAAATGTAGATGAGTCAAAACAAAAGGATTTTCGATGATGTGGGCAGTTGCGTCAGCCGCCGAAAGTGTAATAGTGATAACAAAATCAGTGGCGACAAATCCGAGTAGCACGAGAACGAAAAGTTTGCTCTTCCAACGTGAAAACAATGCTTCGAGCATCGCAATCGAGCCTTCACCTTTCGGACTTTCTGTAGCGACGCGGCTGTATATCGGAAGTGCGCCAAAGAGTGTCAGAAGCACGACAATCAGCGTAGCGATCGGTGATAATGCCGCCGCCGCGACAAATGCAATGCCGGGTTGATAACCGAGTGTCGAAAAATAATCAACGCCCGTCAAACACATCACTTCCCACCACGAATGTTGATGATGCACTCCTTCTTTTTCGTGCGGACCTTCGGGTTCTTTAACGCCTTTCAACAACCAACTTCCAAAACGGCTTTTTTTTCTTTTCGCCATAAACCTTGTAAATGATAAAAGACCGCCGGACGCTTTTGTCGCATTCCGCGGTCAATTTAAAAGTTCAAATGTTTTTTAATTTTACCGACACAAATATCGGAGGTCAACCTTTTTTTATTTTTATAACTTTAAGCAATAAAGAAATTTTACGCCGATTATTTTTCAGGTCAAGTTGAGCAATTATGATGGTTGGAATCATTTAAAAATTAAAAGGGCGACGTCTCCCACACCGTCGCCCCTAGGTCACAAGTCCTCACCCCTCGTGACCAAATGTTCACCGGGGAGGTGAACGTCTATTAGATTTACACAATAATAATAAAATTGCAACCACACACACAAATAATTTTTTGTTCTATTCATTATCTGTTAAAAAATAACTATGCCAAGGGTTTGCGAAATTTTCGACCGTCAAGCTACCGACCATAAAACCGATTTCCTCGTTTTTGGTCTGCACAAAAAAACTATATTCGCCTGCCGGAGTTTTCGGCTTAACTTTTATTTCAAAACTCAGAACGTCAAGGTCTGTGCCGTAGTCGTATTTGGTTAAAGAATTTTGCGCGACGCTGATATTTGGTGAATTAAATCCGATGGTCAGATTTTCGATGTCGAGATTTTTTCCGCCGACGTAAATCAAATAAGATTTTCCGGCATTGACCGGCACGGCAAGTTCTGAAATTTGCCCGTTAAAACCGACGTATCGAATTTCGAAATTTTTTGCGCGGTTTTTTAATTTTTTTGAAAGACTAAAAGTTTTACCTTTGACAACATCAACTTCGCCGAGTTTTTCTGTGGAAAATTTTCTTTCACCAAAATCTTGTGCATAAATTTCATATTGACCGCTTAACAAACCTTCCAGCCGAAAAACGCCGTCAGAGTTTGTAACAACACCGGCAGTTAGCCGTCCTGTTTCAGCTTCTTCCGCCCAAACTTGGAAGTTTTTTGCCGCTTTTCCGGTTGCTAGAACGAGTTTGCCACTGACTATGCCACAACAATCCTCGTCGGAATCCTTTACACCGTATAACGTGCGGATTCCCGAAATATCGTCTTCGGCTAATGTCCGCGAACTAAAACTGCTTAAATTATAAACACCGTTTTTGCCCTGATGAGCGTGCATTGTTGCACCTAGAACGGAAGAATGTTCAAGTCCGAGAAGATGTCCGATTTCGTGTGTCAATGTCGCTTCGAGGTCGAAAGTGCCAAGTGAACCGTCGGTCGAAAATTGTTTATACGGATTCAGAATAATGTCAGATTCAGTGATAAAACCTTTGCCGTTATAAAAAATTCTCGTGCGGGCGGAAATTTCTTCGGTGTCGCCGCTAAAAAGCAAAAGGTTTTCAGGCGTTTGAGCAATAGTTATCAAACTGATTCCGTCGCCGCTTTTTCCTGACGGGCTGACCGATTGATTTTCGGACATACTTAAAGCAAATTTTATATCAGCCGCTTTTTGCCAAGTTTCCAAACTACGCTGAATTGCGCCCAAAACATCGCTGTCGGCTCTGATGTTCAGATTTTGTTTAGCTAACGATGTCGAAATACTAATTGGAATTACACCGTTTTTCCAACGCAGTCTAACCGTTTCGCCTTCGTCGGCAAATTGCGTCGTATATGCCATCGTTGAAAAAGAAAAATTCAACAACAGCAACAAAATCAACCAAATTTTGAACAACTTCGACATTTACTCAAAAATTACTAATCTTTAGCAATATAACCTTCGATATTTTCTCTACCGACTTCTTCCAAATCGGCAAATCCGACAATCAACAGCAAAACGACCAAAACCAGCGTTGCCAAAACATAAAGAAGCGCGATTTGCTCCAAATAAATCAAACTACCAATGATAATGCTAACCGCTACCAGCCCAAAAAGCGCGAGTGTGCGACGGCTAAATTTACTTTGTTTTTCCATCATATTTTTTTACAAACTTCACAGATTTCGGAAGTCCTATTGATTATTGAAACAAATTTTTGAGTTTTGAACAATCAAAAAATTTAACTTCTCATCAAATTATTCATCAATCAATTACCCGTAACGGCAACTTTTCCGTATTTTTTTCAGTCGTATCAATCACTTTGAGAACGGGCGGAAACCTTCTTTTTTCGCGCCCGGTCTGCGTTACTTCAACGATGTCAAAGGCTTGCAAAGTTATGTCGTCGGCTTGTTTAGCTTTAATTTTATCCAAATCGGCTTCGATTATTTTCGTTTCGCTACCTTCACGACGAAAGATAGTAATTTTTTTTGCGTCCGCATTTTTTACCAAACCGCCCGCGCTGTCAATAGCACGAGTGAGCGTAATTTGGGAGCGCAAAGAAATTTGTTTCGGGTTCGACACGCCGCCGATGATATAAATCGGTTGGGCTTCCAAAACCGTTATTATATCGCCGTCCAAAATGTTCGGATTAGATTCTTTTTTCCCCGTTAGTAAATCACTAATTTTGATGTTGATATAGTTTGAACCGTTGGCTTGGCTGGCTGTAACAAATTTTTCCGCCGGTTTTTCAGTTTCGGTAATCGCTTGAAAACAGTTTAAACTCTGCTGTCGGAAAATCTGTATTTCACCACTGACTTTATCGGTAAAACCGCCTGAAACAACGATTAGTTCGTTCAGCGCAATTGGACGTTTTAGCTGAAAGCGTTGTGGTGTTTTGATTGCGCCATACAAAATTGCCGCCGGACGTTTTGAACGGTCAAGTATTCTTACTTCGACCTGTGGATTTCGCAAAAGTTTGCTGTAACCTTTTACTACGTCTGCCGCCACCGCTTTTTCATCCCGGCAAAGCGCGTAAATCGGATTGTCAACAAAATCAACTCCTTCCAAAAAACCTTCCGCATTGAGCGTGCCGCGCCAGTCAAACTCGGTACTGCCGATGACATCAACTTCGATTAAATCGCTTAAATGAATTAAATTAGCTTCGGTTTTTACAATATCTGTTTGGGAAATTTCAGGTGTCGGTGTTTGAGCAAAAAATAAATTTGGCAAAAAAAGAATGCAAAAAAAAATGTATGAGATTTGATATTGCTTACTACTTTCCATCTTTTTGAACTCTACGATTGCCTGATTCTGACTTTTTTTCTAACTCTGATGCGATTACTCGAAACTGCTTTTGCTGAAACGTCTGTTTGATCTTCCGAAGGTTCTTCAATATATGTCTCCGCACTGTTTTCCGGTTTTTGCGTTTCTGTTGCCGGTTCGACCTGAGTTTGTTTTTTCTTTTTTCTATGAGGTTTGTCGGTAATGGTGAATGGAACGGCAAAACCTTTAAATTGCCAATTACACGCATTGCAGAGAAGATTGTATCGAAATAGAAGTTTCGACCAAATGCGGGTTGGGCGATAACCGCGCCTAATGCGGTTGCTGTGGCATCTTGGACATTTTTGGCTAATCATTTTTACGTTTTCTCACAGATTTTTTGGGTGTAATTTTCTTCTTCGTGTCTGCCGAAAGTTCGCCTAATTTTTCAATCTCCGAGTTTATCTTTTCGGCAATCATTTCTTTATCTTCACTTTTGACATTTTCCCGTGCCAAAAAGAAAAGTGCATCTCGATAATGATTTATCGCAATTTTGTTGTTGCCTTTGAAAGTCGCCAGTTCCGCTTGTTCAATAAAATGCGAAATATTTATTGAAGCCGCAAACTCTTTGAGTATAGCATCTGATTGAACTAATTGCGGCTCATTCGGATAAAATTGCAAGGCAAAATCCAAAACTGTCAAAGCCTTTTGCGACATTTCCAATTTTTCCGATATTATAACACGATTTTTGGCTTCGTGGGTAAAGAGGCGCGATTCTAATTCTGCCCATGCCAACAAATGAAAATGGTGTAATTCCTGTATTATTTCTCTGCCACGCCATAATGCCGCCAGCCGAGGCGAACCGTTTCCAACCGTTTCAAGCTGATTTTTATTGACCGTTAGATATTCACGGCACATTTCAAATACTTCAAAATGTCCTTCGGATAACTTACCTAAAACTTTTGCGGCTTCTGATTTTTTTTGAATTTCTTTGATAATTAAGGTGTTTTGCTGTAAAGACAATTTATTCGGATTATTGTTTTCACTAATTTGCGGCGCAACTTTTTTCAAATTGTTGTCAAGTCTTTTTTGGACTGATAAAAAATTATTTCGCGCTTTTCTGAGAACGACTTCGCGCAAAATAACCGCACCTATTAACAAAATACTGGCACCAATTCCTGCCGTAATCCACGGCATATCTTCGCCGCCTTCGTGCAAAATTCCCCAAATACAAAAGAAAAACGCGATAGCTATGGCAGTTGCTAAAACATAGTAACCAGACGCAGGAAGCCAAAACGGACGGCGATATTTGTTAGAATTCCGCCCGATTTTTTGGGTTACAAATCTTTGTGTCTGATACTTATTGTTTGGTCTTCTAGTCAAGTTTCCTCCCGAAAAACTTCTGTGCTTAATCGTTTCAGTTTATACAAACTAAAAGCCAAATGTAACTTTATAGTTAAATTTTCCTGCCAAGTTGTCAACAGACAATTACTTACTGATGCCGTTTTGAAATTTCTGTTATAATTTTTAGACTATGGAAGGCAAGAAAAAGAAAAAGGTGAAACGTCCGATCTTTGATTCTATTCGTAAGCCGACCGCGCCGCCAAGCCAAAAAATCGGCAAAGCAAAACCTGACGAAAAGGCGCGTCCTTCGCTTCGTAAAATCAAACATAAGAAAAGCGAGGATTTGGAAAATTAAATGAATTTCTTCAAAAAATTTTACACCAAAATTGTTCGCCCGCCGAATGTTTGGGCGCGACCTGAAATGCCGATAACTTTTCGCGCTGAAATTATGCCCGGAAAAAGCCGCGAAGAACGCACCTTTCGCATCAAAGATGTCTTACAAAACGGGCGCGTTACGCTTTACGGTTTTACGGGCGAACATCGGGAAAGAGAGTTTGAACGAGTAAATTTTAAGCGTGAAAGCTAAAAAGTGAAAAAGTTTAAAAGTGTGAAGCGTCATTCCTACCTTTTTCACTTTTTAGTTCATAAACCTGCCCGACTTTGAGAATTTCCAAGTTTTCGATGTTCAATTCGGCAATCTGCCGCACAACCTCATCAAAATACATCGGCTTGATGTTGACGATATAAATCGGACAGTTTTTTTGATTAAATTTTTTTAGTTCTTTTTGCAAAGTTTTTGGTGTCAGATGATGGGAAACGTGCGCTAATTCTTCGAGTTCATTGGGAAATGAACATTCAACAAGGAGCGCGGCAAGATTTTTTTCGGCGTTGATAATTTCCCAAAATCCATCCATTTCTGCTGTGTCGCCGGTCAAAGCGAAGGTAGCTTTATCGTCCGCCACTAAAAAGCCTGAGGTTGGAACTTTGTGATTTACTTCGACGGCTTTGACGCGCAGATGTCTGACGCAAAACTCTGCGCCGGTTTTGAACGGATGATATTCTAAAACTGCGCCATTTTTATTTGTAAGTTCCGAAAAACTCGGATAAACCGACCAATTAAAAATGTCGCGTTCAATAACTTCAATAACTTCCGCCGTCGCAAAAACACGAATCGGCTCAATCAAACTAGCAAATAAATCATCAATAAAAAGCGGCAATCCGGCGATGTGGTCAAGATGCGCGTGAGTTAAAATCACATCTCGAATCTGTTCCTTTTGCCCCGAACTCGCCGCCATTGCAAGACTTCCCGCATCAATCGCCACACAATCATCAACCACAAAACACGCCAAATGTTGTCGCGCTGAAGCACAACCGTTTTCATCAAACGTGCTGGGAAGAAGTTGAAGTTTCATCAATTCAAGTCAAAACTGCACAAAACTCACAAGAATAAATTATCAAATCTCTTTAAAGTTTTTTGTCTTTTCTGTGTCTTTTTATGACTATTTCGGTTTATCGCGCACAAGTTTGAGCGCGTCCGCCATCAATTTCATAAGTTGCGCCAGTTATCCAAGATGCTTTTTCCGAAGCTAGAAAATAAATCAGATCGGCAATTTCTGTCGGTTCGCCAACGCGCCCAATCGGGTGCGTTGTTTTTGAATGTTCGAGAAAATCTTGATATTTTTCATCTTCCATTCCACCGCGTTTGTGCAAATTTGTTACGACCACACCCGGATTTACCGCATTAACGCGAATGCCTTGCGGAGCAAGTTCAAGCGCGGAACAGCGCGTTAATTGGTCAATCGCTGCTTTTGAAACGCAATATGCCACGACATTCGGAAAAGCGCGACTTCCTGCTACGCTGGAAACATTGACGATATTTCCCTTCGTTTTTGCCAAAAGCGGAACACATTTTTGAATCATAAAAAATACCGAGCGAAGATTTATGTTCATCATTTTATCCCAATCGTCAAGCATCGTATTTTCAATCGAACCATTGGCAATAATGCCTGCCGCATTGACTAAAACATCAATTTGCCCGAAATTTTCAGCCATATAGCTGAAACATCTCTCAACTTGTGTCGTTTCGCATAAATCGGCAAGATGAATTTTTATCGTTCCGTCCTTTTCCAACGCTTCGTCGCGCAGAGTGTTCAGTTCTTTTTGGTTACGCCCGACAGCAACGACTTTTGCGCCGTTTTCTGCAAAAAGTAACGCCGTGGCGCGTCCGATTCCGCTACTTGCACCTGTGATAATAACTACTTTTTCCCGCATATTTTATGGAGTTTATCATACTACTTTATCAATAAAACTTTCAAAACAGCCAATTATGAAAGTCTTAAAATTTTGAAACTTTTAAAGGCGCGGTTTGTAATGGAAACAAGCACAGATTCAAAAAAAGTGATTTTCGTATTTTATTTTTGCAGAGGATTTGTTCCGGCTTTGCGAAAATGATACTTTTCATAAAAAAAACAATCAAAGGAGATTTTTTGTATGGCAAATTGTGAAATTATTGTTTTAGGCAATCCTATTCCTAATGGCAAATTGAGATTAAATGATGATAACGGCTTTGTCAGTTGGCAGTTTATTCCTATGGCGTTGGGCGGAAATATACAATCCGGCAGGGTTCAACAAGCCGGCAAAGATTACATTTTAAAGAGCAATGCAACTACCTTCGGCACAATCAAAAACTTTTCCCTCTATCAATACAATGCAAAAATCAAATATACGGTAACAATCGGAAATAAACCTTACAACGGTAAAATTGAAGAAGATGAATTTGGCGATTTTTAATATTTTTTTTGATGAAAAAAGTGTTTGTTACATTTTTCTTTAATGCGTATTTTTCTAAATGCACATTTCTATTAAGTCTTTTGTTTTCAAATCTGATGCTTATTTCAAACTTGCTCTAAATTGCTGGTCTGGCAGTTTTTTGCCGAATAACAACTGTTTGAGAATGAAAAATCAGATAAGTTCGAAAACTGAATAAAAGAGTAATCTGACAATAAAACATAGACGAGGCGCAATTTTATTGATAAATTATAAAAAAGAGATTTATTGGTGTATCAATTTTCCCTTCCCCCTTTAAAATTTTGAGTTTTGGTTGCTGAAATAAAGTTTCTATTAACCGTTTTCTTTTTTTATTGAGCGATGGCAAAAGATACGTTTTCGACCAAAATATTGAATAAGTCG
>JANOXW010000855.1:0-6417 GCA_031418635.1 Acidobacteriota bacterium | reverse complement strand
GAAATTATGGCTGAAAAATTTTTAATGCCGAAACTTTCGCCGACGATGGAAGAAGGACAGATTTCACGTTGGTTAAAGGCAGAAGGCGACACATTCGAGGCAAACGAAACGATTGCCGAAGTTGATACCGATAAAGCGACGATGGAAATGACGGCTTTGACGGACGGAACGCTTTTGAAAATCATCAAAGGTGCAGGCGATGTTGCGCTGTTAGGTGAACCGATTGCTATCACAGGCAACGCGGGCGAAGATATTTCGGCAATGCTCGAATCAGTCAGCAGTCAGCAGTCAGCAGTCAGCAGTCAGAAAGCCGAAACAAACGGAAAAGCTGAAAAACCGACCGAACCTGAAAAACCCGTGGTTGTTCAGGAAACTTCTGCGCCGGAAACCAATCCAAACTCCGGAATCCAAACTCCAAACTCGAATGGTCGAATTATCGTTTCGCCGATTGCCGCGAGAATGGCGAGCGAAAACGGGGTTGATTTGAAATCAATCAACGGTTCGGGACCAAACGGCAGAATTATCAAACGCGACATTGAAACAGTTATCAGTCAGCAGTCGGCAGTTAGCAGTAAAACTCCCGCTTTTAGTGTTCAGCAGACAGTTGGCGCAAGTGCGTATCGTGAAGAAAACACTTCAAAAATGCGGCAAGTTATCGCGCAACGGTTGGGCGAATCAATCGGACCGATTCCGACGTTTTATCTTACGGTCGAAATCGAGATGGACAACGCGCTTGCTTTGCGAAAACAGATAAACGCCGCGCTTTCGGACGAACAAAAAATCAGCGTCAACGACATTATCGTCAAAGTTGCGGCAATGTCTTTGATGAAACATCCGTTTGTCAACGCATCTTATCAAGACAAAACCATTCGCTTTTACGAACAAGCCGATATTGGTGTCGCCGTCGCGGTTGACGAAGGTTTGATAACGCCGGTCGTGCGCGGCGCAAACTTCAAAGGCTTCGCGCAAATCGCCGCAGAAGTCAAAGAATTAGCCGGACGCGCACGCGATAGAAAACTCCAACCCGAAGAATACACGGGCGCGACATTTTCGATTTCAAACTTGGGAATGTTCGGCATCAAAGAATTTACGGCGATCATCAATCCGCCCGAAGCCGCGATTTTAGCTGTCGGCGGCGCAACTCCGACGGCGGTTGTCCGCGACGGCGCAATCGTTATCCGCAACATTATGAGCGTAACAATGAGTTGCGACCACCGCGTTATTGACGGCGCAACGGGCGCGAAGTTTTTGCAGACATTTAAGCAGATGTTGGAAAATCCGATTTTGATGTTGATGTAAAAATGCAGAAAAAAATGCCGAAACACGCATGACATAAATGTGTCATATTTCCAAAATACACATTTACTTCGTGCGTGTTTCGGCATTTAAAGCTCACAATCTTGCCGCGTGTTAATTTCCCTTATTATTTTTCTTAACTTTAAGTGCAGTCAGCACAGGTCTTTTGCCGGTGCGTTGGTAATGTTCAAAAAGGGCATCTTCCAATTCTTTGAGTGATTTTTGTTTTCTCGGTGTGCTTTCTTTATCAACATCACACTCAAGAAGCGAACTACTTAATGTTTCTAACCTATTTTCCATTATGGACATAATATGGTCAGGAGCCTGATAATCCGCACTGTGTTTCTTAAAAAACACCAGCCATTTCTCATAGAGAATAAATTTATACTCGTCGTTGCCTAATGCACTAAATATTTCCATTTGATCTGTCAACTGTTTGAACTCCATGGTCATATTCTCTTTTATTTGGATGGCAGCCTCAAGTCGTTCGCGTGTTTCCCGCCATTCTTCGCCTTTGGCAAAATTGATTTCGTCCTGATGGATGGAGAGAAATTCGTTAAATTCTACTAACATCTTAGTAAAATCGGCTAATTTATAAGATGCGGGGTTTTCTAAAAAGTCTTTAAAGTAGTCTAAATCCTTGTTCATAATTATTTTTGCAGAAACACGCCCAAAATAGATATATATTTCTTCGCCGATTTTCACATAAAAACAATTTTTTTGTCGTATTAGTTCCCTTTATTTCTTTTTTTGAACTGCAACGCGGACATAATCGGTCTTTTGCCGGTGCGCTCATAACTTTCAAAGAGTGTATTACTTAATTTTTCGAGGGATTTCTGTTCCTTTATCTTACTTTCTTTCAGTCTTTCGTCCGCAATTTCACAATTGATGATGGAAGTAATTACTTTATTCAACTTTTCTTCCACCGAGATAATACCTTCATCGGAAATATTATACTCGGCTTGATTTTTTTTCAAAAACGCCAGCCATTCTTCATAAACAATTATTGAACTTCTATCGTTATGGTGCGCTAAAGCTGTATTTAGCGCACTTTCCAACTTCTTAAACTCCTTTTGTAATTCCTCTTTTACATTATAAGCGGCAATAATTCGTTCGCGTGGTTCACGCCATTCCTCGTCTTCCAGATAATTAAATTCGTCTTCATGTTCTGTGATATATTCTATCCATTCTTTTAACTTCTGATAAAAGTCATTAGATTTGAATGATTCGGGATTTGCCAAAAAATCTTTAAAATACTCTAAATCCTTACTCATAAATATAAGTTCAGAAACAGACACCAGATAGATTTGCCTTTTTGCCGATTGTCATACATTTTTTCTGCGCGTATTTCCACATAAAAACAAATCTTTTGCCGCGTTAATTTCCTCTATTTCTGTTTTTAAACTGTAACGCGCTCAAGACCGGTCTTTTGCCGGTGCGTTGATAATGTTCAAACATTGAATCGTCCAAGTCTCTGATGGATTGTTTATATCTCATTTTGCTTCCTTTGAGTCTTTCTTCGACAATTTCACAATCCATAACGGAAAGAATCAGTTTGTTCAAACTTGCTTCACTTGAGGCAATAGCCTCATCGGTAAAATCATATTCAGACTGATTTCTTTTCATAAATTCCAGCCATTCTTTGTAAACGCTGATTTTATCCGCGTCGGCAGTTCGGTTTCTAACCAAATCCAGTTTAGCTTCCAAGTCCTCAAATTCGTCTCTCAAATCCTCTTTTATCTCTAATGCAGCAAGAACTCGTTCACGGATTTCGCGCCATTCTTCGTCTTCGAGATAATTAAATTCGTCCTTGTGCGCTATCGTATATGCCGCCCATTCTCGTATTATGGAATAAAATTCTTTACATTTATATGATGCGGGATTTGCCAAAAAATCCTTGAAATACTCTAAATCTTTGTCCATAACTTTTTTAATGGTGAATTATAAATGGTGAGTTTTTAATGGTGAATGATAAATGGTTAATGGTTAATTTAAGAATTTTCCAACTAATTCACCACAAATTAATCATTCAACAATAATCCTTCATAATTAATCATTTATCATTCACCATTAACCACTAACCACTAACCAATAGTTAGCGTATAAGTCGGCGACCATTTGCCGACGCGCTGATTTTTCATCAGAAAAACTCCGCGCAGTTCAATTTTTTCCGGCGGCGTAAGTCCTTCGGGTTTAAAAGTGATGGTTTTTTCGGTGCTTTTGTCGGCTAATTGCCACATTGGTTGCCCGACTTTGCGCCATTGTAATTCCAAACCGCCAAATTCTCCTTTCCGATACGACACGACAACCGCGTCGTTGACATCAACCGACGGTTTTAGTTCCGGTATTGCTTCGTCCATATCAGGAGCTTGTTCATCAGGCGACACAATCATCAGATTTTCGCCGTCGGCTACGGTATAAACGGCGTTCGCCTTGAAAAACCGCATCATTTCGCGGAATTCGTCAAGCAATCCGATAAACGCGCCCGTCGGCATTGTGATAGTTTGAAAAACCGGCGGCGCAGTGGCAATCGCGCCTTTTGGTTCGCCGTTTAAAAGCATATCGAACCAATCGTTCATATCTTTTCCCGTCGCCCGATTCTGTGCGATAGCACTATAACTTTCGATAAATGCGGCGCAGATTAGTTTTACACGATCAATCCAAACCGTCGTCAGTCCGTAATCCACCTGATACTCGCCGATTTTCTTGTTGACATTGGCAAACATCACATTTAGTTCAGGCAAAGGTCTGTTCAACCAATCTTTCTTTTTTGATAACATATTGAAAATTCTCCTTTGTGTTTTTATTTTTATTTTTATCTATAAAACCAAAATGTATGAATGTGAAAAGCGGAGAAAAATTTCGCTCTCTCAAATCTTTAGCGCGTTACAAATATGGAATAAATGCGCCCTGTCTGAAGTTTTATACGCCCTGAACGGTGATTATGATGCCCGAATTATAGTTTTATACGCTCAACGCGAAGTTTTATACGCCCAATTTTATGTTTTATACGCCCGGATTATTGTTTTATACGCCCAATTCGCCGTCATGGGCTTCAATTTCTTTAAACAGGGCGTGATATTTTCAATTCAGGGCGGCGAAATCGTCAACAATGACGGCATATTTACTCTTTTTCATCAAAAACATTGAGAATAATAACCCGAAAACCGAAATTTGCCAAGCCTTTTCGCGCCGCAACGCAAAATAATCAACTTTTTAGCCTTCATATTCATTCCCCGACACTCATTTTCCGTCATCCCCGCCAACAATCTCCGCAAACCGCACATCATCGCGTATAAAATCAACTTCGGCAAATTGTTTTATAAATTCTATTTGCAACTCATCCAATTCGATAAGTTTTCTCAACAACTCGAAAATCTCATCTTTATCATTTTCGTTTCCGTAAAGTGCTTTTAATGCCGCTAAACTTTGGTATGCCATTATGAATTGTGGATTTATCTTGATTGCTTTGCGATAATAATGTTCCGCCATTGCCAATTCTTTTTTTTGCCTCGCAAGCAAATTTCCAAGATTGTAATAAGCCTCCGCGTAATTCGGATTCAACCCGATCGCTTCTCGATGCGCCGCTTCCGCTTCCATCCATCGGCTTTCATCTTTGCCAAGCAAAATTCCAAGATTGTTGTAAGCATCTGCGTAATTCGGATTCAATTCAATCGCCTTGCGATAATGATGCTCTGCTAATGGAAAATCTTTTTCTTCATCGGCATTGTTTCCGAGTATTAAATAATCAACCGCCGAGAGTTCTTCTTTTTTATCTTCGGCTTTTGTTTCCTTCAATTCTTCGGCGTATTGGTCGAGCGATTCTTTGCTGTATTTTCGGTCGAATTTGGCGATGCTGTTTTTCAGTTTTTCTTTTCTTTGGTCGAGACTGTCGAGCAAATCGTCAATGCGGAAATCCGTTATATCCGAAATTTCCTTCATCAGTGCGTCAAAGCCTTCGATTTCGACCAGTTTGCCTTCCTTTCGTTCGATAAGTTCCAAAACTTCTTCGTCAGGCGGATAACCTTTGACATAACACCAGTAAAAACCGTTGTCTTTGGAAGCATTGTCGAGTAGTCGCATCACGGTTTCGTCGCCGCCGGAATAACCGAGAACGATCAAGCCGAAATTATTGAAAATCGTCCGCACCTGTCGTTCCATATTCAAACTGCTGATCGCTTCTCTGTCATCTTTATACGGTTCGCTCAGGGCTTGCGATTGTTTATACATTTCTTCGCTCGTGTTGACGATGTTCGAGTAAAGATAATCGCCGTGAAGTTTGAGAACTTTGCTGTGCGGCGAGGTCATTTTCATTTCCGAAGCTAAAATCCCGTAGGCATAAACTATCGGACGATTGCCCGTAAAATTGGTTGCGGAAATATAAACCAGATCATCGAAATTGGTCGTCAAAACCGTGTTGACATAGTTTCGTAAAAGCAAATCAGCCAAAACCACATAGCCGAACGAAGGCTCTTTGTCGGCAATCATATTCTCGATAAATCTTTGCCGTTCGGATTTCGTGGCGTGCGCCTTTTCAAACAAACAACTGTATTCCTTCTTTCCGCATTCATACCACTTTTGTTTGCCGAGCCATTCGGCTTTTTCGTCGTCGGTTTGCAAATAGTGGCAATTTATTTCAAAGATTTTCTCTTTAAACTTTTTCATCATCTGCCCCGCGAGCATAATTCCCGACTCGAACGACGCGCCTGCGCCAAGAAAAAAAGCCAGCATCGGTTTTCTTTTATTTGCCGCTTCTTCGCCCTTTAGGTTTCCGACATAATCGTCAACCGCTTTGATTTTATAAGCTAATTCTCTGACCGAAATATGCGGAATATCCTTTGCCGTAAGTTTCTTTTTTGCCATCGTGAGAAGTTTCTCCTGTCTAATTTGTAATTTTCGGGTATTACTTTGCTTCAATATACATCAAAAACTCCAATATTTGCTAACATTTTTTTGACAAGATAGATAAATTTCTTTTAACTAAACCGCTTTCTAAATTCCGTTGAAGTTTTTCCTAGCTTGAAACTCGATTTACTAGAATTATACGCCGTAAGCAAGATAATGAATGCTGTAATAGAGAATGAAAATCATGACGAAGGCGAGAAAATAAAGTCCGGTCAT
>JANOXW010000854.1:0-3347 GCA_031418635.1 Acidobacteriota bacterium | reverse complement strand
GAGATAAAAGAGCGTTCGCGTGCAAGGTTTAAGGATGCGTTTTTCAAAATCAATCGCAACTTTACCGAATTTTTTGGTGAACTTTTCGGCGGCGGACACGGTGAAATGGCATTGCTTGAAGCCGAAGACGTTTTAGAAGCCGGCATTGAAATCGTCGCACAACCGCCGGGCAAACGTCTGCAAAACATTTTGCTGCTTTCAGGTGGCGAAAAAGCGATGACGGCAATCGCGCTTGTTTTGGCAATCTTTAAATATCGTCCCGCGCCCTTTTGTTTGTTGGACGAAGTTGACGCACCGTTGGACGATGCCAACGTCGGACGATTTGTCAACAAAATCGCCGAAATGTCGGAGAAAACGCAATTTATAGTCATCACGCACAACAAACGGACAATGGAAGCGGCAAAGGCGTTATACGGCGTAACGATGCAAGAGGCTGGAGTTTCAAATGTCGTTTCGGTAAGATTTGAATAGCGAGGTTTTATTAAAGCAATGAACACAGCAACGACAGCAGAAAATTTTGTATTGGATAATTTTACGGCGGTGGATTTTCTTGCCAACGAAGGCAGAACTATTTTGCTGAACGATATTTCGTGGAATGAATACGAGAAGTTCTTAAAAGATTTTGAAGAACGCGCCGGCTGGCGGCTTGCCTACAACGGAGGAAAATTAGAGATTATGCCACCAACATTAGAACACGATTATTACAGTTTTACGTTTCACGATTTTATTCGGGCTTACTGCGATGAGTTTGACATCACGCTCGAAGGCGCAGGTTCGACGACATTTAGGCGGCAATTTCTTGAAAAAGGCGTTGAGCCGGACGAATGTTTTTATATTCAAAGCGCGGAAAAGATTATCGGCAAGAAGTTTGCGCCCAAAGATTATCCGATGCCGGACATTGCGGTTGAAATTGATATAACCACCGAATCGCTTGATAAGTTTCCGATTTATGCAGCATTGGAAGTTGCGGAAGTTTGGATTTACGACGGCGACACGGTTTCCTTCTATGAACTTGAAGCGGAAAACTATCAACAAATTTCCCACAGCCGCGCTTTGCCGATTCTGTCGGCGGAAAAATTGACGGATTTTCTCGAAATAAGCAAGACCAAAGGTCAAACCGTAGCGTTGAAAATATTTCGCAATTGGCTATTCAACCAAAACAACTAAAAAATGAAAAAGCTGAGATTTACAATTTTATTTCTGACGGCGATGTTGGCATTAACGAGTTCGTTTTTTGCCCAAACCAAAAAGCGTAATTCCAAAAAACCGACAACGAAACCGACTGCCACCGTTCAATCGAAAGAGGCTGAGGTCGAACCCGACACAACAAATACGCCGGGCACTTCAACTAAGAAAAATGAGCGTGTAGCGGACAAATCCGAAAATAATAATCAACGTCCGGCGAAGAATACTCCGGTGTATTTTTACGAGTTTTCGCAACCCAATTTTCTAGTTTCACAAATTTTTATCGAACACGACGAAGCCGGCACAGGGAAAATCACGTTTTTGAAACAAAGTTTTTCTGAACCTATTTCTGACCCGGTTCAACTTTCGCCTGAAACCTTAGAACGAATTAAAAATGTCTTGAATGCGCTCAATTTTGTTGATTCAACTGAAAATTATCAATACACCAAAGATTATTCGCATCTCGGCACGATAAAATTTACAGTCAAAAAAGATGGGCGCGAACGGACTTCAACCTTTAATTGGACGGAGAATAAAGACGCGAAAGCACTCGCGGACGAATATCGCAAAATCAGTAATCAGTTTATTTGGATTTTTGATTTTGGCGTAGCGCGTGAGAATCAACCGCTTGAAACACCGCGTTTGATGGACGCGCTGGACGCACTTATGAAACGCAACGAAATCTCCGATCCGGCGCAGATGATTCCGTTTTTCAAAGAATTAGCCGACGACGAGCGTGTTCCGTTGATTACCCGCAATCACGCCACGCGTCTTGTCCAACAAATCGAAAAACAAATAGCTAAAATGAAAAAAGACACAAAATAATTATTTACCGTGAAATAAAAAGCGAAATCGTATTATTGACGGCTTTCGCCTTTTTTACTCAGCCGGCAAAATACGTCCGCGACACGTCCCGAAACCGATTCTTCTAAAACCTTCGCGTTCACAAAAGCCTTTCATAATGATTTCGTCGCCGTCTTCTAAGAATCGGCGCGATTCGCCGTTGGGCAGTTCGATAGGTTCTGTGCCGCGCCACGTTAATTCCAATAAACAACCGCGTTCTTCTTTTCCTTTGCCCGAAACAGTTCCCGTTGCCATCAAATCGCCCGTTTGTAAATTGCAACCGTTGGAAGCGTGATGCGTCAGCATTTGCCCGATTGTCCAATATAAATCCTTCATATTTGAACGCGATAAAAGATACGGTTCAACCTTTTCATCACGCATTTTCGGCGTTTGAATATAAACTTCGAGTTTTAAGTCAATGCCGCCGAATTTTTGATTTGTTTCGCCGTTCAAATAATCAAGCGGTTGCGGATCGTCTGCGTCGCGTGCAAACGCGGGAACGCGAAACGGCGCGAGTGCTTCCATCGTTACCACAAAAGGCGAAACCGTCGTCGCAAAACTCTTCGCCAAAAACGGTCCCAACGGCTGATATTCCCACGCCTGCATATCACGCGCTGACCAATCATTGACTAAACACAACCCGAAAATATGCTCTTCGGCGTTTTCAATCGGGATTGATTCGCCTAAATCATTTCCTTTGCCAACAAAAAAGCCGACCTCCATTTCATAATCGAGATTTTTACATGGAATATATTGTGGTGGTTGTTCGGCATCAGGTCGCGTCTGCCCTTTCGGGCGCGTTACATCCGTTCCCGAAATAACAATCGAAGAAGCGCGTCCGTGATAGCCGATGGGAATATATTTGTAATTCGGCAACAACGGATTGTCAGGACGAAACATCGCGCCGACATTCGTCGCGTGAAATATCGAGCAGTAAAAATCGGTGTAATCGCCGATTTTGAAGGCTGGAAAAAATTCGCACTCAGAAATCGGAACAAGGCATCTTTGAACTAATTTGCGAGTTTCTTCATCGGTGGATTCACCCAAAAGTTCGTAAGCACGTTGACGAAACTCAATAAAATCTTCTGCGCTAAAATCTCCAATTTTTGCAAAGTTTAAATTCGGTTCGTCTGATGCGTAAAGTGGAATTGATAAACCTTTGTCTTCAAAAAGTTTCGTTTGATAACCTAAACTTAAATCAAAAATTTGGTCGCCGATTGCAACTCCTGTTCTAACCCATTCAGTTGTGTCTGAGCGTCTAAAAGTGCAAAAAGGCAAATTTTGAATCGGAAAATCCGTGTCGGGCGCGTTGGCTGATT
>JANOXW010000853.1:0-5717 GCA_031418635.1 Acidobacteriota bacterium | reverse complement strand
CCGGAAGGCATCGCAAAAGTAAAAGAAATTGCCTTTGCGAATTTTGATGAATCGGTTGAGTTGACAATGTGGTTGGGCGTTGACCCGCGAAAAGCCGATCAACTCGTGCGCGGAACAACTATTTTGCCGCACGGTTTGGGTGGCAAAGCAAAGCGCATCGTCGTTATCGCGCAGGGCGATAAAGTCAGAGAAGCCGAAGAAGCCGGCGCGGATTTTTTCGGCGGCGATGAATTGGTTGATAAAATCAAAGGCGGTTGGCTCGATTTTGATGCCGTCATTGCTACGCCTGATATGATGCGCTCAGTCGGAACGCTCGGTAAAGTTTTAGGTCCGCGTGGTTTGATGCCGAACCCGAAAACGGGAACGGTTACAATGGATGTCAAAAAAGCCATCGAAGAAACCAAAGCCGGAAAAGTCGAATATCGCGTTGATAAAACGGGCGTAATTCACAGTCCAGTGGGAAAAGTTTCGTTTGATGACGAAAAACTGCTGGAAAACACAAGAGTCTTAATCAATGCCGTTTTAAAAGCCAAACCGACGACGGCAAAAGGACGCTACTTAAAGAAAATCAACTTAGCGGCAACGATGAGTCCGGGCGTTTTGCTCGACGAACTTGCTTACGTTTAAAAAAGAGGGAATAAGAAAATGAAAACAAAAGAGCAAAAACAGAAAGATTTGAACGCCCTCACGGAACAGTTGAGCAATTCAAAATCCGCGATGGTTGTTAGCTTTAATAAAGTAACTGTCAACAAAGACCAAGAGTTTCGCCACGAATTACGCGAAGCCGGGGCAAATTATCAGGTTGTCAAAAATACGATTGCGCGACTTGCGATCAAAGGAACACCGTATGAAAATGCCACTGAGCATTTCAAAGGCGTAACGGCAATCGCTTGGACGGAAAGCGATCCGGTTGTTTTGTCCAAAGCAGTTTCTAAATTTATCAAGGCAAACGCCGACTTTTACACATTTAAAGCGGGCGTGGTTGATGGTAGAGTGGTTGATCTGAAACAAGTTCAGGAAATCGCCGCCTTGCCGTCAAAAGAAGAGCTAATTGCCAAACTGCTGTTTGTTATCAATGCTCAAGCGCAACGCATCGTTACGGTTATCAACGCCGTGCCGCGAAATTTGGCGGTTGTCATTAAACTAATCGGTGAAGGAAAAACTGATGCCCCGGCAGAACCAAAAACTGCTGAAGCGGTAGTTGAAGAACAACTTAAAGTTGAAGAGATTGTAGCGGAAGAAACCGCCCAAGCCTCTGAAACAGTTGTTACGACGGAAGAAAATCAGGAAGCAGAACAAACTTCTGAAACAGAAGAAGTTCAGACAGAATCTACACCGGAAGTTGAACAAAGTTCTAAAGCAAGTGCTGAACAAGAAAGTCCGGCAGAAACAGTTACAGAAGAAGAAAAGTCAGAATAGAAAGAGTTTTCTAATAGCCGATAACGCTCAAGGTAAAACGGGCAAAGCGATAAGTCAGGTCGCTTTAATAGCCCGGACGCGCGATTAGTTTGTGGTGCAACCAAACAAGAAAATGCGTCCCGTGGGTTCTCGCGGCTGACATAAAGCCGTTAATGGTGAATATAAAAACGCGATTAACGATTGACCAAATTAAAAATACAAGAACCCTAGTGGGAGGAAAAAATTATCATGGCAATTACAAAAGATGAAGTAGTCGAATATTTGAAAGGTATTACGCTTTTAGAAGCGTCGGAATTAGTTAAGGAATTGGAAGAAGTTTTCGGAGTTTCAGCCGCTGCGGCTGCCGCGCCGATGGCGATGGCGGCTGGTGGCGGTGATTCTGCGCCTGCCGAAGTGGAGAAAGATACGTTTGACGTTATCATTACTGCCGCCGGTGGAAACAAAATTTCCGTTATCAAGATTGTCCGCGAAATCGTCGCCGGGCTTGGACTGAAAGAGGCTAAAGAATTGGTTGACAGCGCACCGAAGGCAGTCAAAGAAGGTGTTTCTGCCGCTGAAGCCGAAGAAATCAAAACAAAATTGACTGATGCCGGCGCGTCGGTTGAAGTTAAATAATTTTGTTGTTACACTAGACAAGGCAAGCGTCTGAACAAACAGGCAACTTTTTGATGACGCTTGCCATCTTTGTTACGGCAACATTTGGTTTTTATAGAGTTTTTTAGGCGAAGAGAAGTTATTCTCTCGAGAAATACTGGAGATAAGTGTCCTTTTTGACACTCTCGAAAAATTTATATTATAGCAATACTGCTAACATTTAAGCGGTCAGGGCAAACTTTACCCTCGACCGCATTTGCCGTCTTTTCTTGAAAATTTGCTAGAGGAATTTCTAAATTAGAAGCATCTTAGCAAGAAAAAACGATTAAATCAAGATAAAAGTTTAAAAGTGAAAAAAGTTTAAAAGTTAAAATGTTTCTTTTGCAAGTGAAATTTAAGAGTGGAAGCTAAACTTTTTCACATTTTCACCGACTGACTATATTAAACCTGAATTTATAAAATATATGATTGACAATCCGCTACAACTAAACACCAACGGGCTTGGTCGTCGAACAAGTCAAGCACCCAAGCGCGTAGATTTTTCAAAAATTTATACATCCGCCCGCATTCCTAATCTTATCGAAGTGCAGCGCGAATCATATAATCGTTTCTTGCAAATGGATTTGATTCCCGAAGAACGCGATATGGTTGGATTGCAAACGGTTTTTCAATCCATTTTTCCGGTGTCGGATTTCCGCGAAACGGCAATGCTCGAATTTGTCGAATATCAAATCGGCAATTGGCAGTGCAAGTGCGGAAATCTCGAAGGACTCGAACATCTTCGCACCAATTGTAAAGAATGTGGCGCGAAAGTCAAAGTTGACCCGTTTAATCCGGCAGAAGTTCTTTGTAATAATTGTGGAACTTTTAATCAGGTGCGCCCGAAACTTTGCTCAAATTGTGGCGAACCGGTCGGTTTGAAACACAAACACGACCAACAGGAATGTCAGGAACGCGGCACTTCTTATAGTGTTCCGTTAAAGGTGAAAATTCGCCTGACGGTTTATGACAAAGACCCGGAAACAAATGTTTCGACAATCCGCGACATCAAGGAAGAAGACGTTTTCTTCGGCGAAATTCCGTTGATGACCGACAACGGAACATTTGTCATCAACGGCACGGAACGCGTTATTGTTTCGCAACTGCATCGTTCGCCCGGCGTATTTTACAAAGGCGACCGCGATACATATTTGGCGAAAATCATTCCGTATCGCGGTTCGTGGGTTGAATTTGAATACGACCCAAAAGGCATTCTCCATTCGCGTCTTGGCAAACGTAAAATTTTGGCGACGATTTTCTTGCGGGCTTTGGGTTTGTGGCTCAATCCGCAGATTGATATGAAAACCGTTTCTGACAATATTTTAGAAGAAGTTGTCAAAAACGCTGAGTTTTCCAACGCCGATATTCTGCGCCGATTTTATGTAACAGATGAAGTGAATGTTGAAAAAGGCAAACTTTTCGTCAAGATTAAAGAAGATGGCGAAACTAATCTGAACGGAATGCGTGCCGAAGAAGAAATTAAAGATATTACGAAAATCGGCAAAAAAATCACGGTTTCGGCTTTGCGCGAACTGCGAAAACTCGGCACTGATAAAATCGAGGTTTCGCCGCAAGATTTTGAAGGCGCGTTTGCTTTGGACGACGTGGTAAATACCGAAACGGGTGAAGTCGTGCTTGAGGCAAACAACGAGATTACATCTGCCAAACTTCAGCAAATCATTGAAGAAGGTTTGGAAAGTTTTGCGGTGTTTTTTCCTGAAAAAGACATTATCGGCGGCATCATTGCTCAAACTTTAAAGAAAGACACCATCACGAAGCCGGTTGATGCGTTGCTGGAAATTTATCGAAAGATGCGTCCCGGCGATCCGCCAACCGTGCCGACGGCTTATCGTCTGCTTGAAGGAATGTTTTTTGATGCGCGTCGCTTTGATTTGTCGCGTGTCGGACGCTTGAAGTTCAATATCAAAATGGGCAGACCGGAACGCGAGGATTTGAACAATTCGCTTTTGAAAGCTCCTGATTTTTACGAAGTCGTCAATTATCTGTTGCGGATGAAAAAAGACAGCGACCATTATTATCAAGACGACATTGACCATCTCGGCAATCGTCGGGTTCGCGCCGTCGGTGAATTGTTGGAAAATCAATTCCGCATCGGACTTGAAAGAATGGAACGCGCCATCAAGGAAAAAATGTCCATTCAGCAAGATATGTTCACGACGATGCCGCGCGATTTGGTCAACGCCAAACCTGTAACTGCCGCCGTGCGCGAATTTTTTGGTTCGTCGCAACTGTCGCAATTTATGGATCAAACCAATCCGTTGTCGGAAATCACGCATAAACGTCGTCTTTCGGCACTCGGACCGGGCGGTCTTTCGCGTGAACGCGCCGGCTTTGAAGTCCGCGACGTTCACCCGACGCATTACGGGCGCATCTGTCCGATTGAAACACCTGAAGGTCCGAACATCGGCTTGATTTCTTCGCTGTCGTGTTTTGCGCGAATCAATGAATTCGGGTTTATCGAATCGCCGTATCGCAAAGTTACGGATGGGCGCGTGGTCGAATACGTCAAAATCATCAATGGCGGCGATACTGGTTTGAAACCGCATTCGCACATACCTTTAGAAGATGTCGAGGCGGCAAATGCCAAACTGAAAAAGGATGAGCGCGAAGCCGAATCTGAGCCGTTTCCGTTTTATTTGACGGCGTGGGAAGAGGATAAATACACTATTGGGCAGGCAAACATCGAACTCGACGACAAAGGCAGAATCGTCAATGAACGCAACGCGGCGCGAAAGAAAGGCGAATTTATCACGGCTGACCGCGACGACATTCAATATATGGACGTTTCGCCAAAACAACTCGTTTCGGTTGCCGCGTCGTTAGTTCCGTTTCTCGAAAACGACGATGCCAACCGCGCCCTGATGGGTTCAAATATGCAACGCCAATCTGTTCCGTTGCTTCGCGCCGAATCGCCGTATGTCGGAACCGGAATGGAAGCAATCGCGGCGCGAGATTCGGGCGCAGTTGTCATTGCCAAGCGCAACGGCGTAGTTGATTATGTTGATTCGGAGCGCATTATCGTTAAAGCCGACCATCAGGTTGACGGTACGATTTCGCGTGAAGTTACGGCGGATATTTATTCGTTGGTCAAATTTACACGCTCAAATCAAAACACTTGCATCAATCAAAGAGCGATTGTCCAAGTCGGCGAAAGCGTCAAAAAAGGTCAAGTCATTGCCGACGGACCATGCACGGACAGAGGCGAACTTGCTCTCGGCAGAAATGTTCTCGTGGCATTTATGTCGTGGCGTGGTTACAACTTCGAGGACGCGATTTTGGTTTCCGAAAGATTGGTGAAAGAAGATTATTATACTTCGATTCACATTGAAGAACTCGAAATCGAAGCGCGTGACACGAAGCTCGGACCTGAAGAAGTTACCCGCGATATTCCGAATATCGGCGAAAATATGCTTCGTGACCTCGACGAATCTGGAATTATCCGCATCGGTGCTCAGGTCAAACCAGGCTCGGTGCTCGTCGGTAAGGTTACGCCGAAGGGCGAAACGCAGCTGACGGCGGAAGAAAAACTTCTCCGTGCGATCTTCGGTGAAAAGGCCGGCGACGTTAAAGACGCCTCGCTGACCTGCCCTCCGGGAATCGACGGCACGGTTGTTGACGTTCAGATCTTTACCCGCAAGGGCCAG
>JANOXW010000852.1:0-9323 GCA_031418635.1 Acidobacteriota bacterium | reverse complement strand
GAATTTATCGAACAAGCCGCAAACAATCCAAAAATAAAAATTCTAACAAACTCAATCGTTCAAAAAATTATCGGTAACAAAAATGTCGAAGCCGTCGAATTAAAAGACGTGCAAACAGGTAAAACGCAAACTTTATCGGTCGAAGCAATCTTGCTTCGAGTCGGTGTCGAACCGAGTACAAAACTCGTCAGCGGACAAATTGATTTAGACAAAAACGGTTACATCAAAATAAATCACAACTGCGAAACAAGTATAAATGGTGTTTTCGCCATCGGCGATGTGGCAAATCCGCTTGCGCCAACGATTAGCAGTAGTGTCGGGATGGGTGCAACCGTTGCGAAAGTTATTTTTGAATTGCTAAAAGCTAAATCCGATGTATAATGAGTCAAACTACAACCAAAAATTTGGATTTTTTTCTATAATTGTTCGTGTTCTTTTGTAACCATTCAAATTACATTTTTTTATTTAGCCAATGTTTATTTGGTTTGTATGCAATATACAGAAATTGGAACGTAAAATGCGTCAATAATTTATATCTTTTCATTCGTCATTATTTTAACTAAAAATCAGGAGGAACTATGAATTTTAAAACTTTAAAGAACACGAGGATTTTACAGATTTTGATGGCATTATTGGTTTCAGCCTTTTTGGTCGGAAATATCAATGCACAATCAGGAACAACAACGGTTAACGGAACGGTCAAAGACCAACAAGGGGCTGTTGTTCCGGGCGCAACGGTAAAGTTAACCAATCCTAACACGGGTTTTACCCGCACAACCACGACCAGTAATGACGGAGGTTACGTTTTTCCGACAATTTCTCCGGGAACCTATCAAATTGAAGTTTCAGCAGGTAATTTTAAAAAATCTATTGTCCGAGACGTTCAAGCCTTGGTTAATAATTCAATTGAGGTAAATATTGAGCTTGAACTCGGCGATGTATCCGCAGTAGTTGATGTAACTTCCAACAATATCGAATCAGTCATAAATACGCAGGATGCAAGTATCGGCAACAATTTTGTGCCGCAACAAATCACGCAACTTCCGACAGATTTACGTCGGGTTAATGATCTTTTGAGTTTGCAACCGGGCGTTACCAGAGACGGTTATGTATCAGGTGGCAGAAGCGACCAAGCCAATATTACTTTGGACGGGGTTGATGTCAATGACCAGCAGACAGGCGGACGCACTTCGCAATTTTCGACTGAACAAAATTCGGTATTGAGAGCCACTACCGAATCGGTTGAAGAGTTCAGAATTACCACCACCAACGCTAACGCTAACCAAGGACGTTCTTCAGGAGCGCAAATTTCGTTAGTAACAAGAAGTGGAACTAATAATTTTCATGGTGTCGGTTTTGAATTTTATCGTCCGACGGCTTTTTCAGCCAACGACTTTTTTAGTAATTTAGCCGGAGTCGAACGTCCTAGTTTGGCACGACACATTTTTGGTGGTGCCTTTGGCGGACCCATCAAAAAGAATCGGGCTTTTTTCTTTTATTCGTTTGAAGGACAAAGGCAAACATTAGATGTGCCGGTTGTTCGGACAGTTCCGTTAGCAAGTTTAGGACGGGGACAATTGAGATTTTTTGGATCTGCACCGGGCGATCCAGCAGGAACAAATCGCCTCTTAACACTAAACTTAGCCCAGCTAAATACAATTTATTCCGGTGTCGGTATAAATCCGGCAGCAGTAGCAGTTTTTGCTGATGCCGCTACCCGATTTCCGGCAAATGATACATCTGTCGGAGACGGACTGAATACGGGTGGTTTTCGGTTTAATTCACCAACGACCACAAGTGAGAATACCCATATTGTCCGGTTGGACTTTAATTTGACCGACAAGCAATCTTTATTCGCCAGAGGTAACTATCAGTTTGATAATTTGTCAGGCATATCACAGTTTCCCGGCACACCTTCCACTTCATTTTGGGATCACCCGGTTGGATTCGTAGTCGGTCATAACTGGACTATAAGTAGTGATAAAGTAAATAATTTCCGTTATGGATTCACTCGTCAGGCATTTACCCAAGGTGGCGATTCTGATGATAATGCGATTACTTTCCGTTTTGTTTATAATCCATTATTCTTCCAAAGGTCATTAAGCCGGATAACACCCGTGCAAAACATTACCGATGATTTTACTTGGATAAAAGGAAATCACACTATTCAATTTGGTGGAAATGTCAGGATTATTCGGAATACGCGAAGCAGTTTGGCAGGCGCATATGATGATGCTACTACTAATCCGTCATTTTATGCTGCTTCCGGTCGAGTCGTTGATCGGGCAATTACCGATGCCGGTTTTATTATCGGCGGAGGACAACGCTCTAATGTTCAGAATGCGGCTACAGCTTTAATTGGACGATTTTCACAATATAGTGGAAATTTCACATTTGATATTGATGGTAGTGTTTTGCCGAGAGGAACACCAAGTAATCGAACCTTTGCCACGGAAGAATATGACGGATATATTCAAGATGTTTGGAAACCACTTCGCAATTTGACCTTAACACTTGGATTACGTTATGGATTAAGCCGTCCGGTTTATGAAAAAGATGGTTTTCAGGTAGCACCGGTTGAAAGTCTCGGAGATTTCTTTAATCGCAGAGTTATCAGTTCTGCCTCAGGAAGACCGTTGAACGATCTGATTAATTTTGAATTAGCCGGACCGGTGAATAATGCGCCGGGTTTTTACAAGTTGGATAAAAATAACTTTCAACCGCGAGTTGCTATCGCTTGGTCGCCAAATTTCGAGAACGGATTTTTGAGCAAACTATTTGGCAACAACCAAGAATCAACTATTCGCGGCGGTTTTTCAATTACGAATGACTATTTCGGTCAACAACTTGCCGTTTCGTTTGATGCCTTGTCAACCATCGGTTTTACTGCTTCAAGCGGAATCTCGGCTAATACTTATAATTTAACCGACAATCTGGCACCGCGGTTTACCGGTTTTGGTCAATCAATTCGCACACTTCCGGGCATTTCTGCTCCGGCACAGCGTTTTTCAACAGATGTAACTGCAGCTTGTTTGGCAGGACTTGAAGATTGCGAACAACGTATCGAATCTTCGCTCGATGCGAACTTAGTTTCGCCAATCAATTATAGCTGGAATGTTAGTTATGGTCGTCAACTTCCCAAAGGAATGTATTTTGAGGCTTCGTATGTCGGACGGGCGGCGCGGAATTTGCTTGCCACACGCGACATCAATGCTCTCAACAATTTAGTTGATGCGAGGTCAGGAGTTGATTGGTATACGGCGGCTGGATTGCTGGTAGATGCCCGTAATGCTAATGTGCCGATTAGTTCGATTGCCTCAATTCCGTATTTTGAAAATCTATTTCCGAACATTGCCGGAACTTTCGGGCTTGGAACGACTGCTACCCAAGAAATATACGGTTTAATTGCGAGAGATGGATTTGATATAACAGACTACACTTTTGTTCAGTTACTTATTGATGATTTAGGCATCGTGCCGAATCTTTTCTTCCATCCGCAATACGCCGCCTTTTCATCCTTTAGCACAGTTGCCAGGTCTAATTATCACGGTGGTTCATTCACCTTGCGGCAACGACTCGGACAAACATTGTCGTATGATATTAATTACACTATATCAAAATCATTGGACAATGCTTCCGGTTTGCAAAACGGAACGTCGTTCGGTTCGCCGTTTATCTTAAATGCTTTGCGACCTGACGATAACTATGCTTCTTCAGATTTTGATGCCCGACACATTGTTAATGCGAATTTTGTAGTGCAACTCCCGTTTGGCAAAGGACGCAGTTTGTTCAATAATGGTAATGCTTTTGTTGAAGCGGTTTTAGGTGGTTGGCAACTTGCCGGTATCTATCGTTTCAATACCGGACAACCGCTTTCAGCACCTTTTGACGCGGCTCAATGGGCAACTAATTGGAATGTTCAATCAAATGGTGTTCGAACTCGGGCGCTTCGGGCGCAGATAAATCGTAGTACCCGAAATCTGTTTTCTGATCCGGCGGCAGCGTATGCGTCTTTCCGCAATGCCCGTCCGGGCGAGACAGGAGAACGTAATGTTTTCCGTCTTCCATCGTATTCTACTTTGGATTTAGGATTATCAAAATCGTTCAAAATGCCGTGGAGCGAAAATCATCAACTACAAGTGCGTTGGGAAGTTTTTAACATTGCAAACCTGCAAGCATTTAACGCTGATAATTTAACCCGTTCTACTTTCGGGCTACAACCCGACCCGGACAGCACTCCGGCAGCCGAAGACTTTGGTGAAATTTTTACCAGTATTCAAGGTAATCCGCGACGGATGCAATTCGGATTGCGTTATTCTTTCTAAGCAATTTGTTTAATTGAAACTTAAAAGGTTGGAGATAAAACTCCAGCCTTTTTTAGCGGGCAGCAAAAGCGTCGTTGCCCGTAATATTAGACAAATGGCGCGTGTCGTTAAGCGCAAGAACGCGGATGTTATTGCGACTGCGAATCTCGAAACGGTTGATGCCGCAGTTCGAGGTTATCAGCCAGGGTGTCGTTTTCGTTTTGCGATTTATTGCACCGATAAGATATAATGTCAGATAACAAATTGCGCCGGTGTGCGAAAATATGACGATGTTCTCGCCCTGATGCATGCGAAGGACTTCGTGCAAGGCTTTGGTCGCTCGTTTGAGAAGTTGGCGATAACTCTCGCCTTCGGTGATGACGTGATGAATGTTGCGGTTGATGAGCGCGTAGTAGTCTTTCGGATGTTCCACTCTCGATTCGTCAAAAGTTTTGCCTTCTAAAACCCCGACCTTTCTTTCCCGAAACGCGGAAGTTTCGATTATCGGCAAATCGAGCAGTTCGGCAAGCGGCGCGGCGGTTTGCACGGCACGATATAAATCGCTTGAATAGATGACGTTAATTCGTTCTGTGGCGAGTGTGCGGGCGGTTATCTCGGCTTGCTCCACGCCAAGTGCGGAAAGCGGTGTCGGCGAATGTCCACCGAATCGCCCTGTAGCATTTCCATCGGACTGTCCGTGTCGAACTAAACAAAGTCTTGTTATCGGCATCTAGTTTCGGGTTCAAGGTTCAAGGTTTCAGGTTCAAGGTTTCAGATTTAACTTTGAACCTGAAACCTTGAACCTTGAACCCGAGACCTCAGGCAGTAGCCATTTCCGCTTTCAATTTCTCGGTTTGATAATGATTAGTCAAAGCGTCAATAAATTCGTCTAATGCGCCTTCCATAACGAGTTCGAGTTGGTGAACGGTCAAGCCGATGCGATGGTCGGAAACGCGGTTTTCCTTGAAATTATAGGTGCGGATTTTTTCCGAACGGTCGCCGCTTCCGACTTGTGATTTTCTTTCAGAAGCAAGCGCGTCGTGTTGTTTTTGCTCTTCCATTTCTTGAATTCGCGCCCGCAAAATCCGCATCGCTTTTTCGCGGTTTTTGATTTGCGATTTTTCGTCTTGCATCGAAACGACAACGCCCGTCGGCAGATGTGTCAGTCGCACAGCAGAATAAGTGGTATTGACCGATTGACCGCCCGGACCCGACGAGCAAAAATAATCAATCCGCAAATCGTTTTGGTCAATCTGCACGTCAACTTCTTCGGCTTCAGGCAGAACGGCGACGGTTATGGCAGAAGTATGAATTCTGCCCGATGTTTCCGTCTGCGGAACACGCTGAACGCGGTGAACGCCCGATTCGTAGCGCATTTTGGAATAAACATTATCACCCTCAATCATCGCAAACGCTTCTTTCAATCCGCCCACGCCCGTTTCGGAAGCGTCCATAATTTCCATCTTCCAGCCTTGCCGTTCAGCGTAACGCGCATACATCCGCAAAATCTCCGCCGCAAAAAGAGTCGCCTCGTCGCCGCCTGTTCCTGCACGAATTTCGAGAATCACATTCTTTTCGTCGTTCGGGTCTTTCGGCAAAAGCAGAAATTTCAAATCTTCGTTGGTTTTTTCGATATTTTCTTTGAGTTCGGCAATTTCGAGTTCGGCAAGCTCGCGCATTTCATCATCGTTTGCCGATTGCAAAATCTCGTTTGCGCCCGCGAGTTCTTCCGTCATTCGCTTCGCCTCGCGGTATTTTCTGACTATCTCGCCCAACGAACTGTGGCGTTTCATCAGTTTCGTATAGGCGGAAATGTCCGACATAATATCCGGTGCAGATAATTGCGCGGTCAAATCCTCGTAATTTTCTTCAATTTGTGCAAGTTTTTCTAACATACATTTTTAGCTGTTTGTATTTAATTTTCGATTGCGATTGTGATTAAAATCAAACAACAACTTCCAATTCCCTATTAATTATCGGCACATCTTCCATGTCATTCGGCTCAAATTTTAGCGATTCTTTTAATGCTTTAATGGCTACTTCGAGTTGCGAATTATCTGGCTCTTGCGTCGTGATATTTTGTAGCCAAAGACCCGGAAGCGTCATAAATTTGAAAATCGCGCTTGATTCTTTTTTCGCGGCGTAGCGGATAATTTCATACGAAAGTCCCGCAACCAAAGGCATTAAAATTATTCTAACGACCAGATTCAGCCACATCGCATCAAATTTAATAACCGAAAAAAGCACGATGGCGACGAGCATCACGACCATCAAAAACGATGTGCCGCAGCGCGGATGCTGACGTTTTTGAAGCGTGGCGTTGTCGGGCGTTAAATCCAAGCCTTTTTCCCAAGTGAAAACCGTTTTATGTTCCGCGCCGTGATATTCAAAGACGCGCCGAATGTCTTTTAGATACGACATCGAAAAAATCATCACGACGAAGAAAAACATCCGAACTAAACCGTCAATCAAGTTAAAGGCAATCCACGAATTCGGTTTTATTTCCCAAATATACGCTTTTGCCGTTTGCCACCAAGTAGCATCGGCAATGAGCGCGGGCATTTCCGCCCAACCAAGCGCGATAAACAAAACATTGGTCAAAATCAATGGCGCGACGATGAAAAGCAGAACATTAAAAAACAGTGCGAAAATTATCGAACCGACTGCGCCTGCCGCTTGCGCCGATTTTTTCTCTTTCGGTTTTTCGGGCATCGTAACTTTCACGGGTGCTTTCAAGAAATTTTCGTCTAATGTGCCGTCAACTAAAACGGTTTCCAACGCATTTTCTTTGGCTGCTTGTGCTTCCATATCGTCGTGCGCGACGCTTGCCGAAAAGTTTAACGCTTTTATGCCCAAAGCCATTGATTGAATCAAGGTTGCGCCGCCGCGCAAAACCGGAATATCGAGCCATTTATGTTTATCGCTCCATTTCGGCAACGATTCCGCCGTATGCACGATTGAACCGTCCGATTTGCGAACCGCAATCGCATACGCCGACGGAGTTCGCATCATCACACCTTCCATCACGGCTTGTCCGCCGACAATCAAATCTTTCTGAACGCTCAACAGAATGTTCAAAAAACTAATTTTTCGCTGTTTATTTTTTGTTTTCATAGCTTTTGTTTTGACTTAGAACTATTAGAATAAGATGCCTATTAGAATCTAAAATCCAAAATCTAAAATAGAAATAACGCCGATGCTTTTTTCTTAGATTAGTTCGGCTTTTGTGATTTTACACGAAAAGGAGCGAACCACGCTACGGAAAAGCATCGGCGTTAATTGTAGTTTGCTAATATTTGTCTGAAAAAAGATTCACGGCAAATTTATTTTTCGGCTGTTGCCGCCGCCGTGCCACGCGCATAGCGTTTATTAAAGCGGTCAACTCGTCCAGCGGTGTCAACTAATTTTTGTTTGCCCGTAAAAAACGGATGACATTCCGAACAGATTTCAATATGTAAATCACCACCCGTCGAACGGGTTTTAAAGCTATTTCCGCACGCGCAGGAAACAGTTATTTCGTCATATTTTGGATGTATTTCAGGTTTCATTTTTGTTAAATGGTCTCCTATATTTTGTAAAATAGCGTTGTTGTAAACGCAAACTGTAATAATAAGCGTCTATCAGATGAAAGGTCAAGCCGAAAGGTTCGCCAACTAATTATAGAAGCCTGATTCGTCTTATATATTGATTCAAAATTGTGGTGGTTGCGGTGGCTCTGAATAAGCCACTAATTTTGACTGACCTAATAGATTAAGGTGCCAAAGAAGTAAATATGTTAATCCCGTATAAAGCAGGAGATTAAAGCTGACTGTCCACGTTATTCTGAACCAGACTGTATCAAATATATTTCTCAAACCGAAATAATTGTAAAAACGAATATAATCGTAAATCCAAAATGGGATTGCTATTGGAGCAAAAATTAACCCGGGCGAAGCCTGACCTTTTACCTGCATATCCATTAAGTTATATTGAGGAAAAAAATAATTTACAAAAGCGGCTGCAAATCCTGCTAAAAAAGTTAAAAGAATTGGAAGTATAATTCCGCCAATGATTGATGCTACAATTCTTTTCATTCCTTTATTTTTTCAGCAAATTTTCCAATCTTTGTTCTTTAATCCCGTAAAAAAATTTGATTGACTGAATTTGTTCGTCTATCTTTTCTGATTCTACATTTTTCTCGTGGCGTGTGCCGACAATCATATTGTTTTTCGGCGTGTGTTCGGTGGAAATGAACTCGAAAAGTTTGGTTGAATAACCGCTTTTTTCGAGTAATAAAGCGCGAATTCCGTCAGTCAAAGTTTCGGCTTCGCGTTCGAGCATTACGCCGTGTCGCAAAATTCCGCGAAACATCTCAGGTGCTTTTATTTGCGGACGGATTTCCTGATGACAGCACGGCGCGGCGACGATAAGGCTGGCGGCGGCTTTGATGCCTTGAAAAATCGCGTCGTCGGTTGCTGTATTACAGGCGTGAAGCGCGATTAAAATATCTACGTCCGACAAATCGTAATCGCCGATATAGCCGTGAACAAACTGCAAATCGTTAAATTCGCTTGCCTTCGCCACGTCATTTCCAAGTCCGACGAGTTGTTCTTTGGTGTCAACGCCGATAACTTTGACATCAATGTTGCGTATGTTTCTGAAATAATCGTAAGTTGCAAATGTCAGATAACCTTTGCCCGAACCCATATCAACAATGCGTAATTGTTTTTTGTCGGCAAGCGCGGATTTGTCAAAAAGACTGCCGAGAATTTCGACAAATTTATTGATTTGCTTCCACTTGTCTTGTTGTTTCGCCCGAATTTCGCCGCCGTCAGTCGTGATGCCGAGTGCTTTCAGATAAAAACTATTCGGATCAACCTGAATCTGTTTTTCGCGGTCGTGTTCAAACGTCGGCATTGCTTTGAACGTCGGTTTTGCCACGTTCAGACGCGATTTTCCTTTCTTGCCGATGTCGAGTTGAAAATCGTTTTCCGTCGTGAACAGATGCCCGCTAAAAAAATCAACGCCCAAAACTTGACG
>JANOXW010000851.1:0-1506 GCA_031418635.1 Acidobacteriota bacterium | reverse complement strand
TGCAAAAATCCGGTGCCGGCGCGGAGATTCTTCGTGAAGTCAAATCTCTAATTGCGTTTGAAGAAGAAGCCGAAGGTTTGATGAATTTGTCAGCGATAGAATTCTCGAAGAAATTCTTTGATGAAGATGAATCCGCAAACGCGCTCATCGGGCAGAGTTTCGGTGTTTATACAATCGTCCGCGAACTTGGCTACGGCGGAATGGGCGCGGTTTATCTCGCCGAACGCAACGACGGCAAGTTTGAACAAAAGGTCGCGCTCAAACTTCTCAAGCGCGAGATGAATACGAGTGCGCTTCGCAACCGTTTCCGTCAAGAACGCGAGATTCTCGCCTCGTTAGAACATCCGAACATTGCGCGTCTGCTCGATGCCGGAACGACGGACGACAACATTCCGTTTCTGGCAATGGAATATGTCGAAGGTGTGCCGATTGACGATTATTGCAACCGCCGCAATCTCGACTTAACCGCGAGATTAGACCTGTTTCGCACCGTTTGTGCCACCGTCAACTTCGCGCATCGCAACTTAATCGTTCACCGCGACTTGAAACCATCGAATATCTTGGTCAACGAAGAGGGAAGTCCGAAGCTACTCGATTTCGGCATCTCGAAAATACTTTCCAACGACTTGCAAAACGCCGATTCCGCAACGATTACCAGATTAGGCGTGATGACTCCGAGTTATGCGTCGCCCGAACAACTCCGCAACGAAAGCGTTACGACGGCAACCGATATTTATTCGTTAGGCGTGATTCTCTACGAATTGTTAAGCGGTCATCGTCCGTTTGAAACGAAAGAAAACGATTTGAAGGAAATCTATCAAGCAGTTATAGAACTCGATCCGCCACCGCCATCTTCTTTGGTTGATACAATTTCAAAATCGTTTAAGAAGATAACAGAAGCAAAAACCCAAATAAAAAATGATGATATTTATGAATCGGCAACCGTCATCCAAAATTCCGATAATGAAACCGAACCTACTAAAATTCGCCACACACATTCGCCAACAGTCAATCTTAATTCAACCAGTCTGCGAGGCGATTTGGATAACATAGTTCTCAAAGCGTTGCGGAAAGAACCCGAAAGACGCTATTCGTCCGCCGAGAATTTAGCGGAAGACATCTGCCGACATCAAGCAGGTTTGCCCGTTACAGCGCGTCCGAATACGTTTGCCTATCGCGCTGAAAAGTTTATCAAACGCAACAAAGTAAGCGTTATTGCGGCAATTTTGATTTCATTAGCAATTATCGGCGGAATCGGCACAACATTGTGGCAAGCGAAAGTTGCCAGAGCCGAGCGCGACCGGGCGCGATTGGAAGCCGAAAAAGCCGAAAAAATAAATTTGTTTTTGCAAAATGTGCTGAATTTTTCCAATCCATACTTGATTTCTTCGGCAAATCCCGACAGTAATCTTCACGCAACTATCGCTCAAGCCATTGACGAAGCGGCACAAAAGGTCGAAACCGATCTTGCCGGACAACCCGAAATTCAAGCGGAAATTCATTATA
>JANOXW010000850.1:0-6565 GCA_031418635.1 Acidobacteriota bacterium | reverse complement strand
GCTTCGGGAAGCGGATAAGTTCCTTCATATTCTATCGGATTTTCAGTTGCCAAGACGGTGAACAGTGGCGAGAGTTTGTAGCGTTTTCCGTCAATCGTCGCCTGTCTTTCTTCCATCGCTTCGAGCAGTGCGGCTTGTGTTTTTGGCGGTGTGCGATTGATCTCATCGCCGAGCAAAATGTCGGTAAATATCGGTCCGGGGCGCAAACTGAATTCCGAATTTTGCATATTGAAGACATTCGTTCCCGTAATATCTGACGGCATCAAGTCGGGCGTGAATTGGATGCGCGAAAAACGTGCGCCGATGATTCGCGCCAAAGTCTTGACCGTCAAAGTCTTCGCCGTGCCGGGAACGCCCTCGATGAGCGCGTGTCCTTCCGCCAAGATAGCGACGAGAATCTGTTCGATAACTTCGTCCTGTCCGACGATGATTTTGCGAAGTTCATTGATGATGTGTGCAACGGTTGTTGGTGTATAAGTAAGCATTTCAATTTTGGATTTTAGGTTTTGGATTTTGGATTGATGAATTCTTTGTGCGTAAAGTCTTTATTGAAGCTACAATCATTGCTGCAATTTCATTCATTTCTTTTTGTAATTCTGACAATCTTTTTTCGAGAATTATATCAGGTTCAATCAAAAGTTCGAGCTAATATAAACTTTTGTCTGTTGCTTACTCAACAATACTTAATTTGGGAATGACATCTGAATTCTTGCACGTTCATAGATTTCCTTCTTAAAAAATCCAAAATCTAAAATCCAAAATCAAGCAATGTTTTGACTGCTAAGATTAAAACTACGGTAATAAAGATTCGTTTGAGCCAAATATCGCTCAATTTAGTAACGACATTTGCGCCGATATATGCGCCGATGAACATCGTGATTGCCAAAATCAAGCCGAGTTTGTAGTCTATTAAACCTTGCCACATAAAAATTATGGTGGCAATTGCGGACGAGAAAACATTGATAAGTTTGGTTGATGCAACCGATTCGCTAAACGTCATTCCAAAGAATGCGACATAAACGGCAGTCAGCATCGTTGTATAACCACCGCTGTAAAGTCCACCGTAAATTCCAAGCAGAAACGTCAGGATAAATGTCAGAATCCGCGCCCGCGTCGAAATTTCCGCGACTTCAGCAATTCCCGCGTCGCGTTTCACCAAAGTAAAAATCGTTACCGTAATCATCGCCAATGAAACGAGCAGTTTGATGTTCTGCGGTGTTATCAGCAAAACCAAACTCGCGCCGATTGCCGACGCAACCAGCGTAATGATTATCAACGGCGACATCTTTTTCGTATCAATAGCACCGCGCCGCAAAAATGGAATCGTCGCGCCGATATTCATAAACGTCAGCCCGAACATATTCGTCGCCACCGCAATTTTCGGGTCAATTCCGAACTGAAACATCACGGGAACGGTGATCAGCGAGTTACTGCCTGTAACAACGCCAATCGCGCTCGTTACAAAAAACAAAAGGACAAGTAACATTAGCGAAGGTGTTGACATCTTTTACTTTCTACTTTTGCCTCTTTTTAAACCGAGTTTTTCCTCAATCTCGCGCAAACGACTGGTTAATTGCAAAACTTCTTTCTTGTTGGTCGGTTCGCCGCGAATAATTTCCTCGCAATCGAACATCAATTTGTCCACTTTATCGGCTTTGAGATTGGTGCGTTCGGCAATCAACTTTGCCAAATCTTGCCGCGAAGTCGTGAAATTATCAACGCCGACAAGTCGCGCCGTGCGCCGTCGAAAATCGGTGTAGATATTTTCAATCGCCAAATCAAACGCTCTTGTGCGCTGTTGGAGTTCAGCCATCGCCGCCACATATTCGAGTTTTGACAGGCGATTCGGTTCATTTTCGGGCAAAGGACGCGCAAAACGGCGGCTGTTGGTGAACAAAATCAATCCGACTAAAACCACAAATTGGAGAAATATTGCGAACAAAGGCGTTCCCGCAAAGTATGCTAATAACCGATTTTCGTCCGCGCCGTAGCCTTGATGATATTCGTCAAAAGCGATAATTCCTGAGCGTGAAGCAACGACATTGACGGCGAGTTGCGCGTTGTCAACCATACTAATTCCGCCGTTTGAAACAATATACGGATCAGTCAAATAAATGATTTCGCCCGAACCGAACGGCACGTCAACTAACAAATTTTTCCGTTCATTTGCCAAATGCACAACCGGCGCGGTCAATGCCGGCGTTTTAACTTCTTCGGGCGTGGGCGACGCGCTTGGCTCAGCTTGTATTATTCGCGGAGTTTGTTTTGGCGGCGGCGGCGGTGGCGGTTTGTTTTCTTGGTAATCCTTATCTTTTTCGATTATAGAAATAGGCGTTGGTTTGGGTGTTTTGGCATCGGAAAATCGCTCGAATCTGACCGAAGAAGCAAAGCGCGAAGGTTGAACGGCATTAACTTTGTTCGTAAAAATCGTCGGTTGTATCGGCTTTGCCGCAACCGTCTTTTCCGTCATCTGTTTTTGGTCGGACGAATCAATCTCAAAGTTCGGTTTTTCGGTTGGAATTTCCGTCGAAACGCTCCAATTTGCCGTTGTCGTTATCAATTCCTTCGGCGGTTCGCGGTCAATTATCACCAACTTTCCGCCACTAGAAACCCAAAAAAGAAGTTGTTCGATTTCCTTGTCGTCAAACTCGCGGCGGATTTGCCCGATGATGACAAAAGTTGACGGATTATTTTTATTATTCGATAAAAGCGTGGAAGTTGATTCTTGCCAGCGCGTAACTTTTCGCCCCGATTCCGCCAACAAATCGTAAAACGCCCGCGTTCCGGTCGCGCCTGTGTTGTAGGTTGAACGATTCGGAAAAACTTCGTTGTCAGGTATTTTTTCCTTCTGTGTGTAAGACGCAGCATTCAACCCGACAAGCAAAGTTATCAGGAAAATAAAACCTAAAAATATGAAAAGTTTTTGACGCATTCTTTCGAGTTCGTTGAGTTTATTGAGTTCGTTGAGTTATGAGATTTTTTGACTCAACGAACTCAATAAACTCAACAAACTCAACGAACTATGTTTTTATATCCTTGTCGAAAATTTTCCCAATCGGTTTCGTCAACGGCATCGAAACCATACCAATGACGTTCAAAATTGGCGGTTAAGCCGTTCATACCTTCATAAAGTTCGCGCCGTTTGTGAACATCGCGCAAGTAGTCACGGTTGGTTTTATGATTTGCCAAGCCGATGATTTTTCTGTCGCTCAACTCACACAAAAGCGCGATGTAACTTTTGCGAATCGCGCCACGCAGATTGCCGTTCAAAGCTAATTTTTCGGCTTCGTCAAAAAGTGTGGCGGCGTTTTCATTAGCAAGGAGTTTTTCGCCCAAAATAACGCGCTCACTTTTTTCCTTCTTTTCTTTTTGGCGAAAACGGCTGACAAAAAACGGTGCGAATTTGTAAAGTAAAAAGCCGATTAAACCCAACACCAAAGCGTATAAAATTACCTGTAAAATTATCGGAACAGTCTGGAAATCGGTTGGCGAAGTTTCGGGCAAATTCGGGCGCGGAAATAAATATTCCATCAATTCCAAAAATTTTCGATAGATTTTTTGGAACAAACTTTCTTCTGGTGTTTCGGGTTTTTGATATTCTTCACGGTGCAAAATTTCCGCTAACTTTTGTTTGTCCTCATCTTTCGTGCGATTTTCTGTAGCGGGATTTTCGAGTTGGTCAATTTTTTGCTCGATTGCGTCCAATCTTTCGTAAATCTCGGTCAAAATTGCCTCTTTTTTCGACACATTTTTGACTTCTTCGGTATATTCTATAATTTTAACGGTTAACCAACGATAATCGGTTTCGACAGTTGTGCCTTGCCACTCGATTTTTTCTTCGGCAGGCAGAAGTTGCGGAATTTCCGCCAAAAATTCGCGCTCAAAATTCTGCTTTTCCGCCGCCGTCCAATCTTCATCGAGAATTTCAAGTATATCTTCTTTCAAATGTTCGATGTTTTCTTTGTATTCCGCCAAAGTTGTTGCGAAGATTGACGAAGGCATAAAAACCGCAAGCAGGCAAACAAACATAAAGACGCGCCTAAATAGCGGCACGAGGCAAGTTTTTTTTTGGTGAATGTCGAGATTATTGAATATCAAATAATTTGAAAAAATTAAGCAATAATGCAAAATGGATAATGGAAAACGGATAATGAAGAAAAATCTAAAACTGCCAACTATCTGTCAACTTCCTGCCAACTCTAATTTAATCCAAGCGTTGTCATTTTAGATTTTTGCGGCTGATTTTGCGTTTGATTTTGTGCCAAAGCCGGATGCAAAGGATTGACAAAATTTTGCGGAACTGCGGGAATTTCGCCTAACCGCCGCGCCGCCATCAATTCGATGTCATAACCTTCGTGGCGCACCCGTTCATCAACATAAAGCAGACACAAACCGACTATCCACACCGGCATCAGCAAAATAAAACTTATTTGCCCGATAAATTGACTGGCAATTTCATACCACGCGGGAACGGTGTCCGCGTCAAAGGCAAGAATTTGAACGCCTTGCAGATAAGCATACCAACCAAGTGGGATATACAAAAGCGACAACGCCGAATATGTCGCAATCGTCGTAAAAATAAAGAGCGCGGCAAACCGTTTGACATTTCCGCTGGCAAGCGATGTGCTTCTGCCGATTGCCGCAAAAACGCCTTGTCCTTCAACCAACATCACTTGCGGAATATAAGCAAACCGCGCCGCTATCAAAAAGAACAACCAACCCGTCAAAAACGCCACGCCCAAACTCAAAATAATTGCCGCAATAACCGCCACAACCGTCGAAAAACTAAAGACGGCAACGGCAATAGCGGCGGCAATAAAGCCAAAAATGAGTCCGAAGTAAAAAATAAACGTGCCGATAAATCCAAGTAAAAGCGTGATAAAACTCGAAGCGACAATTAAACCGCCCAATCTATTTACTACATTACGATAAGTTTCGCGGAAGGTTATCGGTTCGCCAAACATCAGATGGCGCACAAAATTGCGCGACGCACCGCCCATCACTGTCAAAGCCGCTATCGTTTCTGTCAACCAAATAATCAAATTGCCAAATCCGACAAAAAGGTAATAGCCCGCAAAATCTTCAGCATTGCGCGACGTGCCAACCGAAAACAACTCACGCCCAAGCATCCGCCAACCGACCGAAACCAACATTCCGACCACAATCGGCGGCGCGGCAATCCAGATAAACGTCCAAAAATTTTTCCGATAAAACCGCACCGCTCGGTCAATCAAATCACCCGCGCCGAGTGGATTAATAACATAAGTCTGAATATTTGAACTTTTCATTTGGACGCTGAATCAGTAATGATTTATTGACTCTCGGGTTTATAAATATAATTCTCGCGTGTCTTGACTTTGCCTTCAGGAATACTGACACTCACCTCGATTCGCCGCTTCTCTTTTTTCCGGGATTGATTTTTCGGATAGTAGCCGATGCTGTATTGTTGCCGTAGTTCGTCGGCTATTTGAGCGAATGATTGCTCAAGATTTTTTAAGCTGGCGGCGTAATAAAAGCGTCCGCCGGAAGTGTTTGACAACAGACGCAGATAGCGATTTCCGCGCTCAAAAGCGGCACTGATTGATTCGCCACTCGGAGTTGTGTAAATGGTCGGTCCCAAGTTGCTGTCTAATGCGGCGGCTTTCTTGTCGAGTAATCTGTCCGGGTTGAACTGAATCGGATAAATCAGGGCATATTGTTCTGCCGCAAAACGAACTGTGCTGTCGAAAGTAGCGGATGCGCTCGAAGTATCAATCCCGTCAGTCAGAATGACAATCGCTTTACGTCCGCCGATTTGTTTCAAATAAGAGTTTATTAGAGTTTCAACCGCGTCGTAAAGAGCCGTGCCACCGCCGGTTTTGACACGGCGAATCGCCTCTGATAAAACTTTGCGGTCGCCGGTCGCTTCCGTCATTTTTACGACTTGCTTATCGAACACCACAATAAAAGCGCGGTCGGCGGGTTGCAACTGATTTAGAAAAGCAATGGCGGCATTTTGAATATCTCTTAATTCGATTTTTGTCGAATCGCTTATATCCAAAACCAACGCGACGGTGAAAGGTTTGTCGGTAGTCTCGAAAATCTCTATTTCCTGCTCAACGCCGTCTTCAAAGATACGGAAATCTTCCACGCGCAGATTCGGGATGTAACCGCCGTTCCGACTTTTAACCCTGACCGGAACGCTCACCAGCGTCGTATCAACCCGCACAACTTCATCTTCGGATTCTTCTTGCTTGACGGTGTTCGACGGCTTCTGTTCCTGCGCGGAAACTGATGAAATAATAATCATCAAAGAGAAAATGAAGAAAATGGAAATCGCGGCTTTTCTCATAGCGTATTACCTCCAGATTTTATTGAAAAAGGTCATCTTGAAGTTGTTTAGTATAGGCGAAGCGCGAAAATTTCATAAGCCATTCAAACTGTTTTGAGGCTCTCCGCGTTTCGGCGGTGTAGGTGATTTTGTAGGTGTTTGGTAATGTCAGTTCGCTGACTCGTTTAAAGTCCGAAAAATCTTCGACCAAATTAAACCTGTTTTCGGTTGCGCGACCTTCGTCGGCGACGGTTA
>JANOXW010000849.1:0-2867 GCA_031418635.1 Acidobacteriota bacterium | reverse complement strand
GCGAGATTCGACATCAGTAGATTGACTGTCAGATTTTGGAGATTCACCGGGTTCATTAGCAGACTGTCGCTTATGCAAATCTCGTTCAGATATTCGAGGGCGTTCTCCGGGCTTTCCGACTCCTGTATCATCCACGCTACTCTGTCGCCGAGTAGTTTCAGATAAATCATTTCGTCCATCACTTGATTTGGTGTCAATGCTATCGCCGCAATTATCTTGCCGATCTCCGATGTTGTCGGCGGTATCCACGCTATCAATTCTTTGTTCTTGAATGTTTCCACGCTTGGCTTCATAATCCTTTACCTTCATTTCATAAATAATTCCAAACTTTAAATATTCAATAACATAAATTCAATCAAAATGATGGCGGCAGTGGTGGTGTATCTGTTGGCTTTTTGGGTAAATCTTCCGCACACAATCTTTATTATAATTGTCCATAAAGGCTGATGACTTTTTCAACATCGGATTTGTTTTCTACAAACCATACTTTGTAGCCTTCGGCGGTTTCTTCATCATTATCTCTTCCAAGCAAAAGTTTGATTTCAGGGTTTAAGGTTGTTCCCGTCGAGCCTGTTGTTACTATCCTGTAACCGCGTGTTGCCGTTTTGTTAATCCACAAACTACCGTGCCATCCGCTCTTCATTATTCGGTGATACCCGCCCGGAACTTCTTTGACGCTCAAATCAGGATTAAGCAAAACTGCTGATGCAATAAATTCCAAAGTATTATCTTTTTTTGTTTCCAAACCAAAATCCGAATATTTTTTGCCTTGAAGTTTTTTAGCCAAATCTTCAGCGTCGGTTGCTTCCAAATTTTCAATATCCAAATGAATTTTACTGCCGAACATTCCACCCGGCGAGTCTTTTGTGAAATTGGTCGAGTGAAGTTTTTTCAAGAGGAAAACTCTTATCGGTAAATGATTTGGTCTTAGTTTTAATGCTTTTTCTTTTGCTGTGGCAATACATTCTTGGACATTCTGATCTCCGTTATTAAAATAAACAAATGCTTTATCTATTGAATAGACATCAATGACAGCTTCGATTTCGGCAACTGCTCCGACTTGCTTTTCCCAATAAACTCCGAGATATTTACATTGTTTATGTTTATATGCGCCGCCTTGCGCCGGACAAAGATAAACATTGTGAGAAATCACGGTTTTTCTAAAATCGGGGTTGGCGCAATTAACAATATCAAGCATCTGACCGGAAGTAGGCTGAACCGGAATAAAACTTTGTTTTGGTGTCTGTGTTTCGGCTTTGATCTTGTCCTTAACCAAATGAATGGGAAGCGGGTTAAACGCTGGCTTTTCTAATTCAGGAACTGAAGATTTTGCTTGAACATTTCCTTTTTCCGGACTGCGAATTTCTTGCTCAAGTTCACTCATACCAAGAAGTTTTGCAATCGAGCGCATATTTATCCACGCCTTCATTGCTTCATCTTCCTCAATGGAATCAAAATGGGCGTAGCTATTTCTCGCCTCTATGATTTCTTCCAGTAAGGTTGGCAATCTTTCTGTCTTTTCCTCGAAATCATCTCGAAGCAAATCCTTGTTCTTAATAGCAAAGTATTTGAAATGTTGGAAATCTATGAGGTTTTCGGGGTTTTTACCTCTTTTTTCCTTCTTTTCCCAAACCTGTAGTTGATTTGGTGAAAGAGTTTTCAGAAACTCTTTTTTCCAGTCTTCGCCTAATTTTCGTTTTAAGAGTGAAATAATGTATGAACTGAACGCTTCCTTAAATAGTTCAAAGCCTCGATATAATTTATCTTTTTCGATTTGATTGATATTCATAATCTTTATCCTTGACTTCAGAGCAATGGAAATCCGCCGTGTTCTTCGATGTGCGCGTCAATTCTCGCCATTAAACGGATTTTTGGCGTAATGTGTTACAACCAACAGTGTAAGCGTAGGTTGCCGCCGGCACGAAATCTAAATCTATGTCGTTTATCTTGATTATTCCTTCTTTTTCAATCGTCGTAACCATCGCGGATGTGAGTTTGTTTTTTTGACAAAAACTCAAAAGACTTTTTAGCTCGCCCGGTTTATTGTAATAACGATCCGACCATTTTATTTCTAAAGCCCAGAGCGGTTTCAGTTTTTTATTAAGTCCGATCATATCCACTTCGCCTTTGTCCCAACGGGCATAATACGGCGTGAACCATTCGCGGTGAAGCCATTGCGCGTAGATTGCCGTTTCGACCATATTGCCGATGTGTTCGTCGGTAGCGTTAATCGGCGAAAACAATGCGCTTCTGAGCGACGGATTGGTTAAATAAATCTTGAAAAAGTTCGCCCGCTTAAATTTTTTCGCAGTTTGATCTATGCGGTGAATTGTCTTGATTAAAAACGCAGATTCGAGATATTCCAAATATCTTTTAAGTTGGTATTTTTCCACGCCCGAAGCTTGACTTAACGATTCGAGCGAAACTTCTTCTCCGGTGTAATACGCCAAAGTCGTAAAAAGCGAGTTTAGTTCCTGCACGTCTTGAATGCCGTAAAGACTCGGCAAATCTCTGAGCAAAACCTTATCAACGATGTCGCTTCTGATGTAGCGTCCGGGATTGGCGCGAATTTTCTCTGAAAAGACAACTTCCGGGTAACCGCCGAAATTTAAGTAATCAATGAAATGCGGATTCAGTTTTTTTATGTCAATCGCCCGGTAAAATTGCGCTAAGTTTCCGTTCCACACTTTTTCGACGGGAATCATCGAATTTTCCAAATCCAGTAAATATAAATACTCGTTAAAGGTGAGTGGCGGCAGCATAAATTCCGTAAAACGTCCCGCGCCGCTTTCATTGCTTTTGACTTTTAAAGCCGCCGCCGCCGAACCCGAAACGATAAATTTTGTTCGCGGATAGCTGTCAACCAA
>JANOXW010000848.1:0-8200 GCA_031418635.1 Acidobacteriota bacterium | reverse complement strand
AAATTGTCGCTGATGCGGACTTTGAAGCTCGGGCAAAAGCGAATGTCGAGGCAAAACCTCTGTTGGAAAGAATCGAAGCCGAATCGAATCGCTTAAACGAAATGATTTCACGTTTGCTGATGCTTGCCAAACTCGAAAGCGGTACGCCCGATTTTGACAAGCGAACAGTTAATTTATCAAAATTGGTAGAGCAAATTGTTGCTGATGCGGACTTTGAAGCGCGGGCAAAAGGCAAATCGGTAAAGATTTTACAAAAAGACGAGATACAAGTTGTCGGTAATGAAAATCTATTAAGAAGCGCGGTTGAGAATGTTTTGCGAAACGCGGTGCGTTATACCAAAGATGAAACAACGGTTGAAGTTTCACTTCGACAAAATCATAAAAACGTCGTGATAACCGTCAAAGATTACGGTGCAGGCGTTCCAGCCGACGAACTCAAAAACTTGTTTCGTCCATTTTACCGCGTCGGCGAAGCGCGTGAACGCAAAACCGGCGGCATCGGTTTAGGTTTAGCGATTGCGGAACGCGCCGTCCACGCGCACAAAGGAATTATCAAAGCGCAAAACGCCGAACAAGGTTTAATCGTCGAAATTAAACTGCCCGATTCCGCCGTGCGTCCATAAAAGATCGCACGCTCAGAATCACGAACGCAAGACAAACCAACGACATCGCAACTTGCGCGATAACCGCTGCCGAAAGTGTCAGTTCGTTGAACTTTGAAAAAAGGCGCATCAACGGCATAATAAAACCGAGAAGCGCAATAATCACCGCCGCGTGCATCAGATGTTTCCGCAAACTTTCTTTAGCTTGCGCCAACGCGCCAAGCACAACTAAAATAATCCCGAAAACGGACGGGATAAACGCTGTCAAACTCGCGTTGCCGTTTATCAGCCCGTAAGCGTAACCCATAATCCCAATCAAAATTAACAAACCACCAAATGTAATCGAAGTCGAAGGCATATATTTAAATTCCAAATTCCAAATTCCAAATTCCAAATTCCAAATTCCAGATTCCAGATTCCAGATTCCAATCTGGAATCTGGAATCTGAAATCTCAAATCATTTATTAGAAATCGGCAATTGTTTTGCCGAATCCTCTTTGCACTAAACGCGAGTTTCCGCCTTTAAACACTTGTTTTTACGCAGGTTTTAGATTTTTCTTCATTATCCGTTATCCATTTTACATTACTGCTTATTTGCCGTATTCGGCTTCCAGCGCGTCGCGGATTTGTTGAATGGTCTTTTTTTCCTTTTTAAGTTTCCGCGCTTTTAATGCCGAAGTCGTGCAGATGCCGCATTGCGCCGCGTGGTCGTCAACGTAGCAAGTGTGCAAACTTTTATGCCCCATTTCTCTGTCGCAACGACAATAACAGGGAAGTTGCGCGATGGTTTCGGGCATTTCTTTGACTGCTGCATAAGCAGCTTTGGTTTCACCCGTGAACAAATCGGGCGAAAGCGTCGCCTGTAGATTTTTCGCGCTTTCCTCACTTTGAAAGGCGGGCATCGGAGGTTTCGACGGCTGAGTTGTTGGCATATTAGCTGTTGATACCATTTTTTCTTTTCTCACCACCGTCGGCGACGTAGTGCAAGCACTAATTGCGACAATCAAAACGAAGATTGCTGATTTAATAAAATATTTATTACTGCTCATAACTTAAAAAAGACTTCGCGCATTTGACTGAAAGAAACAAACGGCGTTTTTGAATTAAGAAAACATTCCGTCATCGGTTGACTCGCCGAAAAGTTCCAAATCTGCTAGATAGCTTCTCGAACCGTGCCGGATACGATAAATCCGCACAATGTTTTCGCCCGTTTGAGCGTCAAGCGAAACGCCGAACAAGATGCGGAACGAATGTTTCTTTTTGCCGTATAGCAGTTGGCGAACTTCGATGCCCGCGTCTTTGCTTTCCGGCGCAACCGCGCATCGCAGCGGCGAGTTTTCGAGTGTAAAAACTGCTTTCAGTAAACCTTCATACCAATCTTTCGCCTTGCCGGGCGCATCTCCTCTGATAAACAAAAACGCTTTTTCCGCGTCCAGCAGCGCGGGAATTGAAATATCAACGCGATAAGCCATATTTTTCACCGAGTTTGCCCAACGCTTCCCGCGCCGGTTTGCCTTCGCCACGTTCAAAACTCACCGCGCCTTCTCTTATCGCATTAACATCGTCCGCATATTCGATTTTATCCAAGATTTCCCGATAAGCCTCTGCGTCCAACACGACGACTTCCGCCTTTCCGTCCACCGTCAAGACCAACGGCGTTTTCGATTTCTTCAATTCTTCGACAAACGGCGTAGGATTTTGCTTGAAATCGGTTAAAGATTGCGTCGTGTTTATCATAATATTTCTCCAAACAGTAATAAGGCTTGAATTATTTAAGCCTTATTTTCGCGCATTTGCGTTCTTCGCACAAGGTCAGATATTAGAATGAGATTACTTTTGGGTTTAATGAGCAGAATTTTCCGAAATTCAAATTCAAACTTTTTACTTTTTCAACCTTTACGAATTTACGATTTCGTAATAAAGTTACTTATTCAAATTTATTCTGCCTTTCAAGAAAATTAAAAAAATGTCAGATGTAAAGACAGTTTCAGTTACAAATGTCGTCGGTTTGCCACTTATTCATCGCGGCAAGGTGCGCGACGTTTATAAATTGGACGACGAAACATTGTTGCTCGTCGCTACTGACCGAATCTCTGCCTTTGATTGCATAATGCCGACTCCGATTCCCTATAAAGGCACGGTTTTAACCACGCTTTCGGTGTTTTGGTTTGAACGTCTGCAACATCTGACCAAACATCATTTGATTACCGCCGATGTTGACGATATTCCCGAAATTATCGGGCAGAGCGAAGATTTGCGCGGGCGTTCGATGATGGTCAAAAGAACGAAAGTGTTTCCCGTCGAATGCGTCGTGCGCGGCTATCTCGAAGGTTCGGGCTGGAAAGATTATCAAGCGACAGGCGAAATCAGCGGACATCGCTTGCCTGCGAATCTGCGGCAATGCGAAAAACTTCCCGAACCGATTTTTACGCCCGCAACTAAGGCAGATGTCGGACACGATGATAATATCTCGGAACTCGAATTCGGCAATATCGTCGGCAGCGAAGTGGCGGCGAAACTAAAAGAACTTTCACTCGAAATCTATCGGGAAGCGGTTGATTATGCGGCTTCTCGCGGAATTATCATCGCCGACACGAAATTCGAGTTCGGGGTTGATGCGGAAGGAAATATCTTGTTGATTGACGAAGTGCTAACACCCGATTCGTCGCGTTTTTGGTGGGCGGAATCCTACGCTCCCGGCAAAGCACAACCGTCTTTCGATAAACAATTTGTCCGCGAATATCTCGAAACATTAGGTTGGAATAAACAACCACCCGCGCCCCCGTTGCCGACGGAAATTGTCGAAGCAACAACCCAAAGATATTTACAGGCTTATCAAAAGTTGACGGAAAGTTTGCAAGAAGTTGACGGATAGTTGGCAGAAAGTTTTCAGGAAGTTGGCGGATTGTTTCAGAATTCTTCAAACTATCTGTCAACTCTGCCAACTTTCTGCCAACTTTAAAAGAAGAAGATGCGCGACCGAATGGAAAATTTGATTGAAGAAATGCTGGACGGACAAATCTTGCTTAATGAGGCTCTGTCCGAATTTGAAAAACTCTATATTCAAAAGGCTTTGAAACGGTGCGACCAACATCTTTCAAACACGGCGGAAATGCTTGGCATCCATCGCAATACGCTTTCCAAAAGAGTTGCAACTTATCATTCTCGTCCGAAAACACCGAAACGCTTGATTGCCAAGCGTTCACGCTAAAACTTTTAGCTCATCACCGATTCTTACTGTTTCGCCAAAGTTTTCGGCAATCAAATTTTGCCCGAACAAAACCGCGTTTTTGTCTGAACCAAAAGATTCAAAGTTATTCGGGAAAACATCTTTGGCAAGCCGATAATTTGCCAAAGTCTTTAAAGGTTCTTTGCCCGTGAAAAAACCGCCGTTTTGGTCAACCGTCGTTATCACACAACGCTCACACGGTTTTGTCGTGCGAAAAATGGTATTGCCGATGCTTAACTTTTTCCAAATGTCTTCAGCAAAAGCGTCTGAATTTTGAACTGCAAAATTCGGGCGAAACCGATTCATTGGGATTTCGTTTTCTAATCTTGAATTCAAATCAAATAATGAATTTTCACCGATAATCAAAAATGGATAACCGTCGGCAAAACTCACGATGTCATCATTTTGATTAAACAGCAGATTGACTTCGCGTTCTGATTCGTCGGGCATATAAACCAATCGGCATTTGGTTTGCAACACTTCGCTAAACCATTGGTTGATATTATTCTCCAAGACAATTGCGTCGCAAATGCTTTGCCACACGCGCACTTTTATCTTTTCATCGGTGGTCGGTTGATTTGGAATTAAAAGATTTTCAAATTCGTCGGATGAAACTTCTAAACTGTTTTCATGTAAATCAATTGCAATCGTCGCCATCTTTGGAAACTCGCGTTGGGTAAAAAATACGCCGTTTTCGTCAACCAACATCCAACGTCTATCGTATTGCAAACCGCGCTTTTCAATAACGGCTTCATTCAACGAAATACCTTTTAAGGACTTTATCGGATAGATGTTTATTTGCGAAATTTTCATGTTTTTATGCCAAACTTGATAATAATCTCATCAGATTTTATGAATATATCTTTACCACACTTGACTTTGCTAGTAATTTGCTAGTATATTAGCAGTCATTAGCCAAGAGTGCTAAAACTTAAATTTCTAAAGTTATTCTAACTTAAAAAAATATATCTCGAAAGGAGAAAATAAAAATATGGCAACAACAATTAAACCATTACACGACCGTGTAATTATTCGTCGTATTGAAGAAGGCGAACAGATTCGGGGCGGAATTATCATCCCTGATACCGCAAAAGAGAAACCGCAAGAAGGCGAAGTTATCGCCGTTGGTGAAGGCAAATATAAAGAAGACGGAACTCGTCAGGCTTTGGATGTCAAAGTTGGCGATCGCGTGCTTTTCGGCAAATACAGCGGTTCGGAAATCAAAGTTGACAACGAAGAATTATTGATGATGCGCGAGGACGAAATCCTTGGAATTCTCGAACGCGCTGCAACCGCAAACTAGGTTTCAGGTTCAAGGTTCAAGGTTTCTGTTTATTTTAACCTTGAACCTTGAACCTGAAACCTTGAACCTAGTTTTAAGATAAGGAGTTAATAAAATATATTATGGCTAAACAAGTAATACATGGCGAAGAATCGCGGGCGGCGATTTTGCGTGGCGTTAATCAACTCGCTGACGCAGTAAAAGTTACGTTAGGTCCAAAGGGACGCAATGTTGTGATTGATAAAAAATTCGGTTCACCGACGATTACCAAAGATGGCGTAACCGTGGCAAAGGAAATCGAACTGAAAGATGTTTTAGAAAATATGGGCGCACAGATGGTGCGTGAAGTTGCTTCAAAAACTTCGGACGTTGCCGGCGACGGAACGACGACCGCGACGGTTTTGGCACAAGCGATTTTCAAAGAAGGTGTTCGCACAGTTGCTGCCGGTGCAAATCCGATGGCACTCAAACGCGGCATTGACAAAGCAGTAGCGAAAGTTACAGAAGAAATTCACCGCTTTGCAACGCCGGTTAAAAGCGACGATATTGCTAATGTCGGCACGGTTTCGGCAAACGGTGATAGAAACATCGGCACAATCATTGCGGAAGCAATGGACAAAGTTGGCAAAGACGGCGTGATTACGGTTGAAGAATCAAAAACGATGGATACCACTTTGGAAGTTGTCGAAGGTATGCAGTTTGATCGCGGCTATCTGTCGCCGTATTTCGTAACCGACCCCGAAAGAATGGAAGCGGTTTTAGAAAATCCGTATATTCTCATCAACGAAAAGAAAATTTCTTCGATGAAGGATTTACTGCCGATTCTCGAACAGGTTGCCAAACTCGGCAAACCACTTTTGATTATCGCGGAAGATGTCGAAGGCGAAGCGTTAGCAACTTTGGTTGTCAATAAATTGCGCGGAACCTTAAACGTCGCGGCAGTTAAAGCACCGGGCTTTGGCGATCGCCGCAAAGCGATGCTCGAAGATATTGCGACGATGACGGGCGGAACGGTTATCAGCGAAGATATGGGCGTGAAACTCGAATCAATTACGGTTGATGATTTGGGAAGTTGCGCGAAAATCACGATTGACAAAGACAACACGACAGTCGTTGACGGCGGCGGCGCGGGCGAAGCAATCGAAGGGCGCGTCAGAGTAATCAAAGCGCAAATCGAAGAAAGCTCTTCGGATTACGACAAAGAAAAATTGCAGGAACGGCTGGCTAAATTAGTCGGCGGCGTGGCGGTTATCAAAGTCGGCGCGGCGACCGAAACCGAAATGAAGGAAAAGAAAGCCCGTGTCGAAGACGCGATGCACGCTACTCGTGCGGCAGTTGAAGAAGGAATTGTTGCGGGCGGCGGAGTCGCTTTAGTTCGCGCCGCAAAAGTTCTCGACGATTTCAAAACCGAAGCCGAAGACGCTGACGAACAAATCGGTGTTTCGATTGTCAAACGCGCACTTGAAGAACCGCTTCGACAAATCGCGCAAAACGCCGGCAAAGAAGGCGCAGTTATCGTCGGCAAAGTCCGCGAATCCGACAGCGCAAACTACGGCTTCAACGCAGCCAGCGAAAAATTTGAAGATTTGGTTGCGGCTGGCGTGATTGACCCGGCAAAAGTTACGCGCTATGCTCTGCAAAACGCGGCTTCCATCGCCGGCTTGATGCTCACTACCGAAGCAATGATTGCTGATGCACCCGACGAAAAAGGCGACGGCGGCATGGGCGGCATGGGCGGCGGCATGGGCGGCATGGGAATGGGTATGTAGTCCGATTTCGGATTTTAGATTTCCGCTTTTGGATTTTAACAAAAGGCTTCGTTCAATTATTGAACGAAGCCTTTTTTATTTTATTTTTGATTCAGCCAAAATTTTATTGACTAAACTCTTTAACTTCTGTTATGTTAGTGGTGTTTTTAAAAATTGAATTGAAATAGGCGAAAAATGAAGCGAAACCTTTAACCGTCTGATTCGGAAATACGTTCCTTATTAGAAAGAGCATCCCAGTAACCTGTCGTCTATAAAAATAGTTTTTTTGTAAGATTTTAACCGTTTTTCTCAATACTTATTGAGAATGTGTAAATTACAAAAAAATAATCTTAAATTTTTTAGTTGACCTTTTTATTTTCGAGCATTTTGCTGAAAATTCTAAAAAAAACCGTTATAGCTTCCACTTTCCGGTTTTAACATAAAAACGGGACACCGCGATTCGACACGGTAAATCCTTGATTGGAGTTTCTTCAATTCCAAAACAGACTTACGGAGGAAAAATGTTACCAATTATAAATTTCAAACCATTTCAATATCTTCGGCGGAACTTTAATCAACAAAATTTAATTAGTTCTGCTTTAACAATTATTTTTTTAACCGGCTTTTTAGCCGTTTTCAACGCGCCTGTTTCGGCACAAGGTCCGGTCAATGGCGGGTTTGAGGGAAAAGTAATTGAAAAAGGCACTGGCACGCCTTTATCAGGTGCAATTGTTCAGTTCATCAACAATGCTAACGGTTTTCAAACGGCGAAAAAAAGTGATCTAAACGGAGCATTTCGACAAGATACACTTCAGCCCGGCATTTATAAAATTGTAGTTACACTAAACGGCTATAAGATGTTTGAGCGAACCCAAGAACTTTATGCAACACGCACTAACGCCCTCGTGCCGGTTCCGGTCGAACTCGAAAAAGAAGTTGTCGCGGTTGTTACCGAAACGGATAATCAGCCACCCGTCGTTACCAATCCTGATAATCCACAACCCGTAACCACGTCGTCGCCAACGACGACGGTTGCGCCGCCGACTCCTCAAGGACCTGGAACAGACGACGGGGCGGACTTAAACCCGCGGCGCGGCGCGGCTTTTAATGCCAAACTGGTTTCAACTCTGCCTTTGGGCGGCACGACATTGACGCGCTCATTTGATGAATTAGCACTTCTCGCCCCCGGAGTTGCCCCGCCGCCGCAAGCTATCGGCAATTCGGTTGGTCCAGGAGTTGGAGGCGGTGTCGGAACATCCGGTCAATTCTCGGTCAACGGTCTTCGTTCCCGCGCTAATAATTTTACGGTTGACGGTTCGGATAACAACGACGAGGACAT
>JANOXW010000847.1:0-3470 GCA_031418635.1 Acidobacteriota bacterium | reverse complement strand
CTCACGAATTAGCAATTACGCCAAACAATTCAAAACCCAAAACCCAAAACCCAAAATCCTTAAACGGTACAATTTTAAAGTGCGAAATGTTTGCGCCGATTCTGCGTGAACAAATTGAAAAATTAAACTCGTTGATTGGTTCGCGCCTTAAAGTTCTTGCAGTTCCGAACACATATTTTGGCGGCGATGTTTCAGTTGCCGGACTTTTGACAGGACAGGATTTTCTCGCCGTCAAAGACAAAATCATCGGTGATTTCGCCATCATTCCAAAACATACCATCAAATCAGACGAGCCGATTTTATTGGACGGAATGAAATTTGACGACCTAAAAGCGCAGTTTGACGTGCCGATTTATGATTTGGATATAGAAGATTTTATTGAAATGGGAGCGCAGGCAGCCTTGCCTGCGAGTAAAGCCTTGTAGATTTAGTTTTCGCGCAGGCAAGGCTACCTGCACTCCCAACCACATTATTTCGACCATTCATCCGCTATTGCTACATCAACTTTTACCGGCACTTTCTTGATATATTCTTCGCCTGCCGCACACATCGCTTTGTCTAGTTTTTTGGCGATTTGTTCGGCTTCGGTTGCGTCGGCTTCGACAATAATTTCATCGTGAACGATGTTGACGAGTTTGGCGGATGTGCCGCTGAGTTCGTCGTGCAAAAGCCGCAAAGCGCGTTTCAAAACGTCAGCACTCGTTCCCTGTATAGGCATATTCATTCCGTTGCGCCGCGCCGACGAGATTTGTTGGCGGTCATTTTCATCAAACCGAAAACGCATCATCCGACCGGAAGCGGTTCGCGCAATGCGGTTGGAAATAACCTTTTGTCCGGCTTCGCGCAACCACGCATCGAGTCCGCGATAAGTGGCGAAATATTTTCGCATCAAATTTTCGGCTTCGGTTTGTTTTAAGCCGGTCATCAATGCGAAACGCTGTGAGCCGATGCCATAAACCACGCCGAAATTTAAGCGTTTGGCAAAACTTCTCTGCTCCGATGTAACATCTTCGGGTTTGACATTAAAAACTTGCGCGGCGGCTGTGGCGTGAAAATCTTCGCCCGATTGAAAGGCTTTGATAAAGTTTTCGTCATTAGAGAATTCTGCTAAAATCCGCAGTTCGACCTGCGAATAATCAGCCGTTATCAATTTTCTACCTTCCGGCGCACGAAAACAGCGGCGATATTCCTGTTCGTGTGGAATTTGCTGAATGTTCGGTTTTGAACAGCTAAAGCGTCCGGTTGGCGCACCGATTTGGCGAAAGTCGGCGTGGATTCTGCCCGTTTGCGGTTCGATAAATTCCAAGATGTTTTTGCCAAAACTCGACAAAGATTTGGCTACGCCGCGATATTCGAGGAGTTTTGCGACAACCGGATAATCGGCGGCAAGCGGTTGCAGTTGCCAACCGCGAGTCGTCGCGGGAACGGGAACGCCCAAGTTTTTCAGCGCGTCCGTAATCTGCGCCTGTGAATCGAGATTTATTTCGGTAACACCGAACAGCGAGGCTTGCGCGACACCTGCCGAAAGCAGATTTTGCAATTCATCGGCAACTTTCGTCTGTATTATTTTTACTTTTTCGAGTTGTTCACGCCAACGCGCTTCGTCCAAATAAAAGCCGTTGAGTTCCATCGCGGCAATCGGCAGAACGCAATCGAATTCTAGTTTTGCGACGCGAATCAGTTCATCGGCTTTTAATTTTTCGACGATTTTCTCACGCAAAGGAATCATCGTCGCGGCATCGCGGGCGGCATATTCGATTTGCGATTGCGAAAGTTCCGCCGCGCTCCAATCACTGACCTGTTCCGATTTGTCGAGTTCCGTGCCGAGAAAATAGCTCGTAACTTCGGCGAGTGAATGCCGACGGTCTTGGTCGCCCGCCGCAATCAGTTGGCTAGCAAGAAAAGTGTCAAAAACGCCGCCGATTTCCACGTCTAAATGATGTAAAATCCACTTCGCATCAAACTTGGCATTGTGCGCGATTTTTATCGGTTTGGCGGCGACGAGCAACTCCCGAAGCGGCGCGAGTTCCGCCGATGTCCGCAAATCGCCACGCGCCGCAAACGGCTTTAAATCAATAACTTTCGTGTCTTTCCCGTTGCTCAACTGCACCAACCGAATTTCGCCGTTCAACGGGTCAAGCGCAGTCGTTTCCGTGTCAAAGCCCAAATAATCTTCCGTTGTGAGTTGTTCACACGCTTTTTGCAGAGTTTCCGCGTCGGTAATAATTTGAAAATAAATTTCCATAATTCGTCAATCGTCAATCGTTAATTGTAACCGCCATCTCCGACAATTAACAATCAACCGCCAAAAATTATTGCTGACATTTGCGCGTTTTCAGTCTATACTCAAATTGTAAAAACTTATTATCAGTCATAATCCATCAATCAATGCTGTTTGACCGGAAAATGAATCAACATCTAACTTAATTTGTTACCAGCCAGCCGTTTATTCGGCGAAATTTAAGGAGACTCAAATGAAACAAAGAAAATATCTTCAAACGGCTTTCAATAAAGTCAATTTTAATAATATCGGCAACCGTCAGCCCAGCGCACAAGCGCAGACCGGCAACAATATCAAAAAAGGCTGGCAAAAAAACGGTGCGATTTTGTGTGTATCGCTACTCTTGACGCTTTTCTGCTGGACGGGCGGACAATCAGTCAAAGCCGACTCAAGTATCGGCAATATCGCGGTTGGCTCAAATCCCTTTGCCATCGCAGTCAATCCAATAACCAATAAAATCTATGTCGCTAACCGATTCAGCGCGAATGTAACAGTAATTGATGGGACAAATAACACGACCACCACCGTCGCGGCTGGCACAAGTCCCTTTGCCGTCGCGGTCAATTCGATAACCAATAAAATCTATGTCGCTAATATCAACAGCGACAACGTAACGGTGATTGACGGAACCAACAACTCGACAACAATCGTCGCGGTTGGCACAAATCCCTTTGCCGTGGCGGTCAATCCGGTAACGAATAAAATCTATGTCGCTAATAACGGCAACAATAGCAACAATGTAACGGTAATTGACGGAACGAATAACACGACAACAACCGTCGCGGTCGCGGTTGGCGCACGTTCCGAAGCCATCGCGGTCAATCCGGTGACCAATAAAATATATGTCGCTAATCCCGGCAGCTCGAACGTCACAGTGATTGACGGAACAAACAACTCGACGACTACCGTCGAGACTTCAACAGGTCCCCGTTCCATGGCGGTCAATCCAGTAACCAATAAAATCTATGTCGCTAATTTCTCTGATGGTCTCATAAGTGACATAACGGTCATTGACGGGACGAACAACTCGACCACAACCGTCGCGGCTGGCAATGGTCCCTATGTCGTCGCGGTCAATCCGGTGACAAATAAGATTTATGTCACTAATAGCAACAGCGACAACGTCACAGTAATTGACGGGACAAACAACTTGACGACCACCGTCGCGGCTGGCACAGGTCCCCGTGCC
>JANOXW010000846.1:0-9673 GCA_031418635.1 Acidobacteriota bacterium | reverse complement strand
TTGCCAATCTGCTTCGCCCGTCATCGGGTCTATTGGAAGTTCGCGTAGGTAGATTTTGCTAAGCTCTTTGTTTTCGTTCAATTCCGTTGCATTTCTATCATCAAACGCACCTCGTGATTGAATATTTAAACCTCGCGCCCGAACTCTCACACCTTCCGTCAAAGTTTCCAGAGTGGGCGGATAACGGTCAAGATTGTCAACCTCGAAAATTTTACAATCATCAATCACGACTCGGCTTCGCGGATCAGTCGGAACATTTCCGCCTTGCTGTGTCGGATTGCCACTCACAACTGCACCTTGCGGACACGCGCCCAATGTATCCCGATGAAATTCATCAATCGCGTTACGAATTTCCCGCAAAGTTTCTCGCAAGCGCAATTCTTTTTCGCGTTTGACGGCGTTTTGTGCAAGTGGAATCGTTCCCATCACTAAAATTGACAACACGACCAACGTGATAATTAATTCGAGCAGTGTAAATCCGATTTGTCCTTTATCCTTTGTCATTTGTCCTTTATTCATTTGACGTTTGAAAAGATAATTTCTTTCCAAAAGACAAAGGACAAAGGACAAAGGACTGTGTAACTTAAAACTCATTGGTTAAAATCTGACTGCAAAATTCTTACCGTCAGCGGTTAAAATGTAAATCATATCTTTGTCAAAAGCCATTTGTGCCGCGCCGTCGGTCAGGGCTTCGATTTCGATATAAGCTAAAATGCCCGAACTATTTTGAGCAACATCTCTTGCCGTTGACAACGAAACAAACATTTTTCCGCTTTGATTCAAAAACGGCATGACCTTTGTTTGCGCCATATCCGTGCCGAAAACATCGCCGTAACCGACCGAGCGAATTACCAATTTTTTATCGTCAAATTTCAAACCCAAAACGGCTGACCGAAAGGCTGTCGCACTTCTCACCATTATCGCAACTTTCGTTTTTTCGCCGGCTTTCATAATTGGCAAAGACGGTAAAAATTGAAGGTCGGCAAGCGGCGCATTTGACAAAGCTGTTTCAACTATTGTTTGCCCGTTTGATTTTAACGCAGTTTCCTTAACGGCAATCGTATTGTCCACCGAATTGCCGTTTGGCAGAATTTGCAGTGTTTTTATGCCGGTGTCAATCGGACGCAAATTAGTTGCCAGCGTAATCGTATTGGTCGTCGAACTTGGCTCAGAATTTTGCGCTGTCGCCGTCGTTTGATTCTGCTGTTTTTCCGTATTTTCAGTTGGAGTCGTTGTTTGTGTCGAACTTGTTTTTGTATAAGTCGGTGCTTCGGGCTGTCGGTCAGGCAATTGGATTTGGGCGACATTCGGAACGCGACGGGCGGCAGCGAGTTGTTCTTCAACTTCTTCCTGCACAATCATAGCTTCCAAAGAACCGCTGGTCGGTGTTGCCAAACTACCCGTCGAGCGTTCAATTTCGTCTTCCGGCAGAATCGCCGGTGCGCGAATAACTTTTGGCGTGATGGCGATAACTACGTCAACTTGCCGATTGTCTCTGGTCGGAGTGGCAAAAAGTCTGCCTATAAACGGCAGTGCGCCAAGAAAGGGCAAACCTTCGCGTCCATTGCTTTCCACACCTTGAGCAACGCTTGCCAAAAGAAGTGTCTTGTTATTTTGAACCCGTGCCGTGCCTTTAATCGTGCGTTCAGTAAAGGTCGGGGTTAAACTGGCTGCTCCGACCACATCCTTCGATTCGATTTCCATCGTAACTTGCACATCTTGATTCGGAAATACAATCGGTTTGAATTTCAGCGTCAAGCCAACTTGCTCATAATTAATAACCGGAAAACCTCCGCCAAACGCATTGTTGTTTGTTCCGCCCGTGTTTCCCCCATTAAAAGGAAAAGCACTCGCTGTCTGAACCGGAACACGCTGTCCGATTCGCGCTGACGAATCTTCATTATTAAAAGCGTGGATCTGCGTTGAAGCAATAAGTTTCGTATCGCTCTTGCTTTGAAAAGCACTTATTTGCGATGTCGGGAGTAAAAATCCCGTAGCGATTGCTGTCGCTAAACCCGCGCCGAAATTACCCGAAAAAGGAATAGCAGCACCGCCACCGCCACCCAAATTGTTAAGTTGATTTGTGCCTCCGGTTCCGTTCACGCCAATTTGATTTCCGATTTTCAATAAATCATTTTTTGAAACTTCATAAATCCGCACGTCCATCACGACTTCGGCGCGGTCTTTGTCCAAAGAATTTATCAATTTGCCAATTAAACGAACATTTTCCTGCGTATCACGAACCGTAATGCTGTTGGTTGGTTTGTCAACCAAAGTGATAGTCGGCGTTCTGCCGGGTTGCGCGGGAATCGCTTGTTGAATAGTTTTTTGAACTTCGGTCGGATCGGCGTTTGATAAATAAAATGTGCGTAAAACGAGTTGTTGAAAATTTTGCCGACGATTTTGCACGGCGACCAAAATCGTGCGCGGTCCGACTTTTTGGAAAAACAAATTCTGTTGCAAAAAGATATAATCAAGGGCTTTTGCCGCCGTTACATTTTTTAATTCGATACTGATTTTTGGTTTTATAGCTTCTTGACGAAACGACTCCGAGTCAAAAAGCACATTCAAATCCAAATCTTTCGCCAATTCTTTAATAAGAAATTGCAAATCAACACCGCCGGGAAATGGCACGTCGCGCAATTTTTCGAGGCGTGGAGGTAAAACTACATCCGGCGAAAGCTGTCTGTCATAACCTGTTTTGACAAGTCTCACCGAACCATTATTATCTGTTTTACCGTCCTTATTTTCACTTTCCTGCGATTCTTGCTGAAGGCGCATCATCCGTTCCATCTGGGATTTGGCTAATTCATTAACCGGATCGTAAGCGTAAGCCTTGCGAAACGCGAGATACGCGCCCGAATAATCTTTTTCAGCAGCAAGTGCCGAGCCGCGCTTCATAAACATCTGCGAAGCGTTAAACAAGGCGCGTTGATAATGAAGCCGATACTCCGGGTTTTTCGGTGTTTCCGCGACGGCTAAGGCAAATTCTTCAACGGCTTTATCCCATTGCTCGGCAACTTCGGCTTTTAAACCTTCGTTGAAATGTTTTTTCCCGTTGTCGCCAAACGCTAATATGGCTGACGGCGAAAGCAGTGAAATAAGCAAGAATAAACAAAGTGTAAAACGGACGAAAGCAGATTTTTTCATAGTTCCCTCTTTTAGTTTAAATAGACTCAGAAATTAGTTTTTCGTAATGTTTAGAATTTACGCTTTTAATGTTAGATTCCCGACAAACGAAAAAGGCGGTAAAACTTTTGGATTCTAAACTATATAATTCGTTTGTTTTCTTAATTCAGATGCAAACTGCGTATCCGAGAAACTTACACGCGACACGATGCTTAAAGTTCCAAAAACATTATAGTGAAAAAGAATCATTTGTATTTTCTAACGATTTGCCAAAAAAAGCAACCTTTTTTTGTTTTATTGCGCTCATTATGACTAAAAATATGTAGAAACACTTTCCACACAATGTTTCTACGGTTCATTTTTCGATCATCATACCGAATAAATTAAAACTCGATTCCCTGCTGTGCGTAGATTCCGGCGTTGAACGGATGTTTGATTTCCTTCATTTCGGTAACGAGGTCTGCCGCTTCGATCAATTCGACGGGCGCGTTTCTGCCCGTCAGAACAATATGCAGATTCGGTTGTTTTTCGCGGACGGATTTTATTTCAGCGAGAATTTCCGCAACATCTAAAAATTTATAATCGAGAACATAAACGAGTTCGTCAAAAACGAGTAAATCGTAATCTTCCGAGCGCATTTTTTCGACGCATAACGCCCACGTTTCTTGTGAAGTTTTTATATCTTGCGCTTTATCGTTGGTGTCCCAAGTAAAGCCGTCGCCCATGGTGTGAATTTCGATGTCGAGTAATTCCGCCGATTCGTGTTCGCCGTAGCGGTCGGTTTTCGACTTCATAAACTGAATCATACAACACCGCATTCCGCGTCCCGCCGCCCGCATCAGCAAGCCGAGAGCACACGTCGTCTTGCCTTTGCCGTCGCCGGTGTTGACCATCAACAACCCTTTCGTATTTTCTTTATAACCTTCGCGTCGCCACTTGTAGCGTTTTTCTTTTGTTTCCGACATATCTTTTTTATACAAATCAGTATAGCAATCATTAGCACAATTTTATCAAGCTATGCCGACAAGAAATTACATTCAGGTGTTTTGCTTATCAGCCGGAGTAAGTTTTTGCAATGGTTTGGTAGCGTTAATTTTCTATCAGCGAGCGAATATCTTCGATAATCCGATCAGGATCGAAAGGCTTAGTGTGATATTTTTGAAAGCCGGCGAGATAGGCTCTGTTTTTATCTTCTTTGGAAGCAAACGCACTCAAGGCAAGTGCGGGAATTTTGCCGCCGTTTTCAACCGCTAATCGGCGGATGCGTCCTATCAATGAATAGCCGTCTTCATTCGGCATTGCTATATCCGAAACGATAACATCGGGCAAATCGTCTGTCGCCTGTCGCAGTATATTCATTGCTTCTTCGGCTGATTCTGCGCCTTTGGTAACTGCGCCGCTTTGTTCGAGAAATAATTGCAAAACTTCGCGTGAATCTACGTCATCTTCAACAATTAAAACTTTCTTCCCGCTTAACAATTTACCTTCTTTGGGCATAGATTCTCTGACTTCGGCAACAATGTCTTGTTCCGTCAGGCACAAGGGCAAGGCAACCGTAAAAGTTGCGCCGTGTCCGATGCCGGCACTTTTTGCCTCAACTTGTCCTTTATGTTTTTCCGTCAGAATTTTAACAATTGACAAACCTAATCCGAGTCCGTTGTCGTTCAGCGAATTTTTTTCATCGCCCTGCCGAAATTGGCGAAAGATTTTGGGTAAGGCACTCTCGCTGATTCCCTGTCCGTTATCTATAATCGAGATTTTAACCTCTTGTTCGCCGGTCTGCACGTCAATTTTAATATTTCCGCCCTTATCCGTAAATTTCATCGCGTTTGAAAGCAGATTAGAAAAAACCTGTTGAAGCCGCACGGTGTCGCCAAAAACAGGGATGTTTTCTTTATCGGTAGAAAGTTCGAGGTTTATATTTTTCGCAACAGCGGCTGGCGTTTGCAGATTATAGACGGTTTTAACTGTTTCATAAAGATTTATCAGGCGCAGTTCAAGACGCAATTTACCCGACGCAACCCGCGCCGAATCAATCAAATCATTTATCAATTTGGACTGTGAACGCGCACTTTGCTCGATTGTTTCCAGCGCGTTTCTACGGGTTTCGTCGTCAACTTCTTTGGTCAGCAAAATCTTTGTCCAACCCAAAATCGCATTAAGCGGTGAACGAAGTTCGTGCGACACGACGGCAAGAAAGAAATCTTTGGCGCGATTGGCTTCTTCGGCTTCGTCGCGGGCTTTTTTTTCAAGCGCATAAACTGCCGCAAGTTCTTCCGTCGCCAATTTATGATCGGTTATCTTTTGAACGATTCCCATCATATTTTTTGGATTTCCCTCTTCATCGAGAAAAGTTTTTCCGCGGGCGGAAATCCAATGAATATTGCCATCTTCATAGATTACGCGATATTCGGCGTTGTATTCCGTGCCGTGTTTTTGCGAATGACGAAGTGCCGTTTCAACGCGCAAACGATCTTCGGGATGCACCACGTCTAAAAATGAATCGAGTGTAATGATGCCGTGTGGCGGCACTTCAAAAAGTTCATTGCACTTCGGCGTAGAATCTATTCTGTCTTCGGCTAAATCCCAATACCATAAACCGACTCCGGCATTTTCCGCCGCATAGAGCAAATGTTCTCCGCGCTCTTTGTAATATTCAATCTCTTTTTCACGGTCGTTCACTTCGAGGGCGCAAAAGAAAATCTCCTCTATTTTGTTGTTACCGTTGTGTATCGGAGTTAAAAACAACACAATTGATATTTTCTCGTCGGCATTGACTCTGAAATCCAATGAAGTTTTACTTTTTCTGCCTCGCGCGGTTTTTTCGACGGCTTTATCAAACTTTATAGAAGTATGTTCGGTAGATTGCCAATAAACCGTTTCAGAAAATTTCTGACCGATTATCAGTTGTGGATCAGTTTCGGTGCGCTCAAAAACTTTTCCCTCTAATTCGATGATAAATCCATCGGGTGTAAGAGTTCCAAAAAAGGAAAAAACATTGTCAAAAATAGCTTGTGTTTTAGCATTTAGCGTAAATTCCATTTGATTACTCCGCGAAAAATCTTGATAAAATTCAGTTGCTTGAAAATCTGAACCGATGTTTGTTCCCAACATATCTTAACACCTCTACAAGAATTGTATAAAACTAAAAAGACTTCGTTTTAGTCTCAAAAACGAAGTCTTTTTTAAACAGAAAAGTTTAACTCATTATAATCTTTTTGCTGGTCGAAAATAATTTATTCAATTAAACTACTTTTCTGCCTGAAACGAGCCGAATAACAAGTACGACGGCTGCTATTACTAACAATAAGTGAATCAAACCACCGCCTGAAAAACCACCCACAAAACCCAATAACCACAAAATGACTAATATAACAATAATTGTTTCTAACATAATTTATCTCCTTATTTCTTTTTCTTCTCTCTAAATTTGTGTCTTCCAACACTGCTTGTTATCAACTTATGTCAATTCCCGTGCCATACTGTTAAAGCCTTGTATTTTCAGCAAGTTAATCAAAATAGATAATTTTTTCCAATTAAATTGGAGTATCAAATCCATACAAAAAAAAGAAGCTATTACATTTATTTTCAGAGATACGAATATGACTTAAAAATTTAGCAATAAAGGTGTATTAAAACATTGCAAAGACATCGAATCACAATACTTCTACTAATTTCTCAATTGTTACAAATATCGCAAAATACAATAGTTAAATGATGTGGCACAGTCATTGCGATAACTCAAAAACTGTTGAGTCTTATTTTGAAAAGGAGAATTAAAATTATGAATAATACAAATGAAACAGCAACCAAAGAGGTTAAAGAAAATATTACGGATTTGAAGGATAACTTTGTTTCCAATGCCCAAGATGTAGTTGACAAAGTTACGCAAGAAACTTCAAAACGGATTGGTCAAATAAGCGAAACGGCTGACACATACAAATCAAAAGTTTCCGATAATTTGTCCGGCGCGGCTGAGAAAGTTCATCAAAAATCGGATACAACGCAAGAGTTTTTGAGCAAACAAGCAGATAAAGCCAATGATTATGCTCACCAAACTATTGATAAAGCCAATCAATTAAGCCACCGTGCGGCAGAGAGTTTAAATGCTTCGGCGGAATATGTAAAGAATTTTGATTTAGCGGAAACTACGCAACAAATTAAGAAAACTATGAAGCAAAAACCGGAACTTACTTTAACACTTGTTGGGATTTTCGGGGTTTTAATTGGTTTGATAATCGGACGAAGAAAGCGGTAACTTCGTTCTCTAAGATCGGGGAGGAACAATGACTAAAAAGAGGCTTGTTAAGGGGACTTGCCTTTTTTTAGTCATTTATTTAGCAAATCGGCTGTTTTTCCACCATTCGATAGTTTGGCGCAAACCATCTTCTAAATTCACGAGCTTTTCATATTCAAGCCATTCAACAGCGCGAGTGTTGTCGGCTTGCGAATGTTTGACATCACCGTTGCGTGCGGTTTGATAATCAGCAACGGCAGTTTGATTGTCGGTGATTTTCTTGAGAACTTCCAAAAGTTCGTTGAGCGAAATGCGTTCGCCATTAGCGGCATTGACAACTTCACCGATGCCTTGTTTAGTCGTCGCGGCGTTGATATTGGCATTAACGACGTTAGCAATAAATGTAAAATCGCGCGATTGTTCGCCGTCGCCATAAATCACGGGAGTTTGTTGGCTCATCAAAGCGTCAATAAAACGTGAAATAACGCCCGAATACATCGAAGAAGGATTTTGTCGCGGTCCGAACACATTAAAATAGCGCAGACAAACCGTTCCTAAACCATAAACCCGCGAGAAAACTTGACAATAATATTCGCCCATCAATTTTGCCGCCGCATAAGGCGAAAGCGGTTTCGGAATCATCGTTTCAACTTTCGGCAAAGTTTCTTGGTCGCCGTAAGCCGAACTCGACGCGGCATAAATTACACGCCGAACGCCTTTTTCTTTTGATTTAAGTAGCAAGTTAAATGTGCCATTGACACACGCCTGATGCGTGTCTAAAGGATTTTCGACGGAACGCGGAACGGATGGCAAAGCCGCTTGATGAAAAACGATGCTGACATCTTCAAGTGCCTTATTCAGCTTTTCGTCATCATTTATATCACCCTCGATAAACTCGAAGTCGCCTTTGATTTCTTCGAGATTCTCACGAAATCCCGTAACGAGATTGTCAATAATTGAAACTTTCGCGCCCTGCCGTAGCAGTTCGTCGGCAAGATTTGACCCGATAAATCCTGCGCCACCTGTTATTAAGACTTTGGTTGTAAATGACATATTTAATCAGGGTTCAAGGTATCCGGTTCAAGGTTCAAGATTAAAAAATAAATAACCTGAAACCAGAAACCTTGAACCTTGAACCGGATACCTTGAACCAATACTATCGCCCAACGCCGACATAATTAAAGCCCATTTCGCGCATATCTTCAGGTTTATAGATATTGCGAAGATCGGCAATGTTTGGAGATTTCAAAAGGGTTTTGACTTTTTTCATATCGAGGGCGCGAAACTGATTCCATTCAGTTAAGAAAACTAAAACATCCGCACCTTCAATCGCGTCATATTCATCTTTGGCATAATCAATATCGGGCAGACATTTTTGCGCTTCTTTCATCGCTACCGGATCAAATGCTCTGACTTTTGCGCCGCGTTTTTGCATTTCTTTGATAATGTCAATCGCCGGAGATTCGCGCATATCGTCGGTTTCGGGTTTGAAGGAAAGTCCGAGAACACCGATTTGTTTGCCTTCAAACGTGCTGATGAGATTTTCGATTTTCGGAATCATTGCTTGTCGCTGAAGTTCATTAACTTCAATAACCGTGTCAACAATCCGCGATTCTGCGCCGAACTGCTTCGCTACGCTGGACAAAGCGCGAGTGTCTTTGGGAAAACAAGAACCGCCGAATCCGGGTCCGGGATGCAAAAATTTACTGCCGATGCGCTTGTCCATTCCCATTCCACGCGCAACTTGGTGAACATCGCACCCGATTTTATCACAGAGGTTAGCAATTTCGTTGATAAATGAAATTTTTGTCGCCAAAAATGCGTTTGCCGCGTATTTGGTGAGTTCTGCCGCTTCGAGTGAAGTAATAACAATCGGCGTTTCAATCAGATAAAGCGGACGATAAAGGTCTTGCATAATTGCAATTGCGTCCTCTTCGTTGCTTCAGATAACTACGCGTTCAGGGCGCATAAAATCTTAGATTGCCGCACCTTCGCGTAAAAATTCCGGGTTGGAAGCAACTCCGAATTTTGTTTTAACAACTAGATTTTCTTCGACAAAACTTCGCAACCATTTGCCCGTTCCGACCGGTACAGTTGATTTTGTTACCAAAACCTTATAGCCATTCATTGATTGTGCAATATCTTTTGCTGCCTGCTCATAATAGCTCATATCGGGCGAACCATCATCTTTAGGCGGAGTTCCAACGGCTAAAAAAACAACTAATGCTTGTTCAACGGCTGATTTTATATCGGTTGTAAAATGAAGTCTGCCCGCTTTCGAGTTTTTTTCGACAATATTTTCTAAAC
>JANOXW010000845.1:0-8016 GCA_031418635.1 Acidobacteriota bacterium | reverse complement strand
AAAAAAATCTTTTAATTTTCGACCTACTATTTGAAAAGCGGGCTGAATATAACGCCGCCACCGGAGATGCCGTTATAAGGATATTCCTTATTTTCTCCAAAATTTAGGAACAATACATTCCTAATTTATACTGAAATAATCAGTCATTACCAATCGGACAGCTAAAATTTGGCGTTATACTTTTCAAACGGTTTTGAAAGAAACTCAAAGTAAGTTTACCTTTACACTTCGTGCAGAAAAGACAGCAGAGCCATCATTAAGAAAGTAAAGGACTTAATAATGTGTGATTCAAATAAGCCATAATAAAACGGTTATTACATTTATGTTTTAATAAAATAATGAATACCGCTAAAAGTAAGTATAGTTCTCAATTTAATGAAAACTTGACGCGATGTCAATACTTTTTTTGCGGTAAAAATGTTCAAACAGTATTTTTTTCACTCTCATTTTAGATTTTGATTATCAAATGCGATTATTTTTGTTATAATGCAGGTTAATTGCTCTGTAAATTAAGTTCTAAAATGGTTTACACAATTTCGTGAGTTAATATAACAAGATCGTTCAAGAGTGTCGAAAATACAGAGAAATTGCCGACTAATAAACAAATTATAAAATTTCTGGAGATAAATAAATGAAGTATAGTTTTTTAGCTAAAAAGTTCTATTCAATAGCTTTAGCGTTAATCATTATTGCTTTGGCGACTGCGCCGATGCGCGTTTCCGCACAAGAAATGAAACTGCCGGAAGGTATTCAAAAAGTTACATCGGTTGAAGGAATTACAGAATATCGTTTGCCAAACGGCTTGCGAATTTTGCTTTTTCCCGACCAAACCAAACAGACGATAACCGTCAATATGACGTATCTCGTCGGTTCGCGCCACGAGAATTATGGCGAAACCGGAATGGCGCATTTACTCGAACACATGGTTTTCAAAGGCACGCCGAAACACGCCAACATTCCCAACGAACTGACATCACACGGAGCGCGTCCGAACGGTTCGACTTCTTTTGACCGCACAAACTACTTTGAAACATTTGCGGCAAGCGACGAAAATCTTAATTGGGCATTGGATTTGGAATCAGACCGAATGATTAATTCCTACATCGCTAGAAAGGATTTGGATTCGGAATTTTCGGTTGTCCGCAACGAATTTGAATCGGGCGAAAACAATGCGGTGCGAGTTTTGTTGGATAAAATGTTGGCAGCCGCTTATCAATGGCACAATTACGGCAACACGACTATCGGCGCACGTTCCGATATTGAAAATGTGCCGATTGACCGTTTGCAAGCATTTTATCGCAAATATTATCAACCGGATAATTCGGTTTTGACCGTTGCCGGCAAATTTGACGAAGCGAAAACTTTGGATTTGATTAAAAAGTATTTTGGCGCGATTCCGAAACCGACGCGCGAACTTCCGCCAAATTACACTATCGAACCGACGCAGGACGGCGAACGTCAAGTAACCGTGCGGCGCGTTGGCGACACACAATTCGTGCTTGCCGGTTATCATCTTCCGCCGGGCGCACATCCTGATTTTGCCGCCCTCGAAGTTTTGTCGCAAACCTTGAGCGACGCGCCATCCGGCAGACTTTACAAAGCACTCGTCGAACCGAAAAAAGCGAGTTCGGTTTTCGGCTTCAATTTTGAACTCAAAGAACCCGGTTTCGGGCTTTTTGGTGCGGAAGTTCGCAAGGAAAATTCCATCACGGAGGCGCAGGATATTTTGACCAAAACCATTGAAACTATCGTCGCCAATCCGCTGACGAAAGAGGAGGTTGACCGCGCGAAAACCGGGATTTTGAAAAATATTGAATTGACGCTCAACTCATCCGACCGCGTTGGTCTGTCAATGAGCGAATATATCGCGCAGGGCGATTGGCGTTTGTTCTTTTTATATCGTGACCGCATTCGACAGGTTACGCCTGCCGATGTCGGGCGCGTAGCGGCAAATTATTTCAAACCGGCAAACCGCACACTCGGCATCTTCATTCCGACTGAAAAACCCGACCGCGCCGAAATTCCGCAGGTTAAAGAAACGGAACTCGCGGCAATGCTAAAAGATTTCAAAGGCGATGCGTTGATGGCGAAAGGCGAAGTTTTTGACCCGTCGCCAAGCAATATTGAATCGCGTGTTAAGCGCACAAAAATCAGCGGACTTGATGTTGCGCTGCTTTCAAAGAAAAATCGTGGTGAATCAGTCGTAGCAAATTTAACTTTGCGTTTCGGTGATGAAAAATCTTTGATGAATCGTGCTGATGCTGCTCAGTTTGTCGGACAACTTTTGCAACGCGGGACGACGAAACACACGCGCCAACAGATTCAAGACGAATTTGACCGCCTGAAAGCGCAAGTCAGAATTTTCGGCGGCGCGACAAACGCGAATATTTCAATCGAAACCACCCGCGAAAATCTTCCGGCAGTTTTGCGTCTGGTAAGTGAAATTTTGCGCGAACCATCATTTCCGCAAACCGAATTTGACCAACTAAAACAGGAATCTTTGACGCAGATTGAAAGTCAAAAAAGCGAACCGACAGCAATCGCCATTACGGAGTTGAGCCGTCATTTCAACATTTATCCAAAAGGTCATCCGCTTTATTCGGGAACGATTGAAGAAGATATTGCCGATACAAAAGCAGTTACATTGGACGACGTAAAGAAGTTTTACAAAGACTTTTACGGCGCGTCGAACGGACAAATGACAGTGGTTGGCGATTTTGATGAAAAGGCAATTTCGGCTTTGACGCAGGAACTTTTTGGTAATTGGAAAAGCCCACAACCGTTCACGCGCATCAAACAGGAATATCGCGCCATTGCTCCCGTTAATAAATCGTTTGAAACGCCCGACAAGGCAAATGCGTTTTTTGTCGCCCGCCTTAATGTCAAAATCCGCGATGACAACGCTGATTATCCGGCGTTGACTTTGGGCAATTATATGCTCGGTGGCGGCTTTTTGAATTCACGTCTGGCAGCACGAATTCGTGGCAAAGACGGTTTGAGTTACGGAGTTGGTTCACGCTTTAACGCAAGTTCATTGGACGAATCGGGAACATTTTTGGCAAATGCGATTTACGCGCCTGAAAATGCCGAAAAACTCGAAGCCGCGTTCAAAGACGAACTCGCCAAGTTGCAAAAAGACGGTTTCACGGCGGAAGAAGTCGAAGCGGCAAAAAGCGGTTGGTTGCAATCGCGCCAACTTTCCCGCGCCCAAGACCGTGAACTTTCCGGCACAATAAATAATTATTTATTTTTAAACCGGACACTTGCCTTTGACGCGGATTTTGAAAATAAAATCAAAGCCTTAACGCCGGAGCAGATCAATGCGGCGATGCGTAAATATATGACTGCCGAAAATATTACAATCATCAAAGCCGGCGATTTTGCCAAAGCCAAAGATAAAATGATGAAACCTGTGCAGTAAGAGGTCTCGAGTTTTTTAAAAGCACGGAGTTGAATTTAATTGCAATTATCCGTGCTTTTAATTATAAACTTTGAGAGGTTACGAAGTTTTAGTTGACAGCAATCGGGGTTGATAAAATGTTTGGCAAGCATTTATTTTTACATTTATTATGACAACACTTTCCGCCGCATTGCTTTTATTTCTCGTGATGGATCCGCTTGGCAACATTCCGTTGTTTATGACGACGCTCAAAACGGTGGAAGTTTCGCGGCAAAAAAAAGTCGTCGTGCGCGAACTCATCATCGCCTTGATTGTTCTCGTCGCGTTTCTGTTTCTCGGACAATATCTTTTGCAAATGCTCCATTTGAGCGAAACGGCTTTGACGACGGCGGGCGGAATAATTTTGATGATTATTGCGATTCGGATGATTTTTCCGTCGCGTGATAAATCTTTGCAGGAAGATGTCGAAGGCGAACCGTTCATAGTGCCGTTGGCGATTCCTTATGTCGCTGGTCCGTCGGCGATGGCAACTGCGCTTTTGATGATGAGCCGCGAACCGAATCGTTGGTTTGATTGGCTTTTGGCAGTGCTTATGGCGTGGACGGTTTCGGCGATAATTATTTATTTTTCCAGTTATTTTGCGCGGTTTCTCGGTGAAAAAGGTTTGATTGCCATTGAACGCCTGATGGGAATGTTGCTAATTACGGTTGCCGTGCAAATGCTTCTGACAGGAATCGCCGAATTTGTCGGCAAGAGTTTGGAAAAGGCTCAATGATAAAATTTTCACGCCATCAAATTATCGGTGCGCTGATTTTGCTCGGTGCGATTTTGCTGATTACGTTTTTAGTTTATTGAGTTTATTGAGTTCATTGAGTAAAAATCCAAACTCAACAAACTCAACAAACTCAACAAACCCAATGAACTCAATAAACTCTATCGTTGGTCCGACGGCTTCGGGAAAAACCGAAATCGGGGTTGCGCTGGCTTTGCACTTGGGAAATGCCGAAATAATAAATTGCGATTCGGTGCAGATTTATACGGGAATTCAGATTGCGACAGCAAAGCCTTCGACGGAGGAAATGCGCGGCGTTCCACATCATTTGATTGATTACGTTGCGCCCGAAATAAATTATACGGCGGCGGATTGGGCAAAAGATGCGGCGGAAAAAATAGGCGAAATCGAGAAACGCGGAAATGTGCCGATTCTGGTTGGCGGCACGGGATTTTATCTTCGCGCCTTGTGTCAGCCTTTTTTTGAAAGTCCGAAAACCGATGAAAAACTAAGAAATAAATTAACCGAATTAAAAGAAAAAAAAGGCGCAGAGCATTTGCATAAAATTTTGCAAAAGATTGACAAAGTTTCCGCTGACAAACTTTTTCCGCGTGATTATGTGCGCGTGATGAGAGCGTTGGAAGTTTATTTTCAAACGGGAAATCGTTTATCGGAAATTCAGCCAAAGCGCGAAAAACCGCCCGAATTTGCAGCGCGAATCAAGATTTTTGCGCTTAATCCGCCACGCGCCTTTTTATATGAAGGAATAAACAAGCGAGCTGAACAACATTTTGCGAGTGGTTTAGTCGAAGAAGTAAAACGATTGCGCGAAAGCGGTTTAAGAGATGATACTAACGCGCTTGGCGCACACGGTTATCGGCGGGTTTGCGAATATCTGCGTGGCGAACGAACTTTGGAAAGCACGATTGAGCAAACCAAACAAGATGTTCGTAATTACGCCAAACGTCAACTTTCGTGGTTTCGGCGCGAAGTAAATGTGGTTTGGCTTGAAGGTTTTGGAGACGCAAAAGAAATTCAAGATAAATTATTTGAACTTTGTTCTTGATGAAAAGTGCAGAAGCCGGTTTCTTAAACAAGTCTTAACAATTATCAAAGGACAAAGGGCAAAGTTTTCTTGTTGTCTGGTTAAATCTGTTATAGACTTAAACTTGCAATCCCACAATTGAACAAACAAAGGGAAATGTCATGGAAAAAACTACTACCCAGAACATTCAGGATGCGTTTCTGAACACGGCGCGACGTGAAAGACACAGCATCATAATTCATCTGTTACACGGCGCGACGCTTTCGGGCAGAATCAAGAGTTTCGACAAGTTTTCGGTTTTGCTTGATGTCGGCGGACAGGATTTTTTGATTTTTAAACACGCTATTTCGACGATTTCACAAGAGCGAAAAAAATCTAATTCGGAATAATATATTTTGCGCGGGAAATTTATCACTTTTGAAGGCATTGACGGTAGCGGCAAATCAACGCAACTCAGAATGTTATCGAGCGAATTGCTGTTTCGCGGCTATGAAGTTCTGACGACTTGCGAGCCGGGCGGAACGCCGCTCGGTCGCCGTTTGCGCGAAGCATTTCTCGAAACTGAAGAAAATGTTTCACCATTGGCAGAACTTCTGCTATTTGCGGCAGATCGCGCTCAGCACGTTAATTTTCTCGTCAAACCTGCATTAGAACAAGGGAAAATTGTCATCTCGGATCGTTATGCCGACGCGACTTTTGCCTATCAAGGTGCCGGTCGCGGTTTTCCCGAAAAAACAGTTAATCAAGTGATTAAATTAGCCACCGACGGTTTAAAGCCGCATTTGACGCTTTTTTTCGATTTGCCAATCGAAAAAGCACTTTCGCGGACAAATTCCAGAAGCGACGGCGGCGAACGAAAAAATCGTATGGACTCCGAAACAACCGAGTTCTATGCGCGTGTTCGTAACGCTTATTTAAAAATCGCCGAAAATGAACCAAAGCGTTTCCGCGTCATCAACGCCGAAGGTTCAACCAGCGAAGTCCAAACGCGGGTAGTGGAAATCGTTTTAGAACAACTAAAAGTGAAAAGCTATTGAACAACTTTTCACATTTCACTTTTAGTTTTTCACTATTGAAAGATGTTCGATAAACTCATTGGAAATAATCACATAAAAGAATTTCTGCAACGAATGTTGGCGAATAATCGCGTTCCACATTCGCTACTTTTTGCAGGCGCAGAAGGCGTAGGCAAAAAGCGGTTTGCACTCGAACTTGCAAAAGCGTTTGTTTGTCAAACTCCAAATAATTTTGAGGCGTGTGATAATTGTTCGACGTGCCGACGCGCCGAAAAGTTTGTGTTTCCAAAAACCGATGATAAAGATGCACACCAAAAAGTAATTTTCAGCGAACACGCCGACATAGGTTTAGTAATTCCTTACAACAAAAACATTTTGATTGATGCTATCCGCGACCTTGAAAAAGAAGCGAACTTTCGACCTTACGAATCAAATGGGCGATTTTTTCTGATTGATGACGCGGAAAAATTAAACACGGCGAAAGATAACGCGGCAAACGCGCTGTTGAAAACTTTGGAAGAACCCGCGCCGACTTCGCATATTTTCCTGATAACTTCGCGCCCTGATGTTCTGCTTCCGACGATTCTTTCGCGTTGTCAAACGATTCGGTTTGCACCGATTCCAGCCAAAGAAATCGAAAATCATTTGCTCGAAACCAAGAAATTTGCGCCCGACGATGCGAAACTTTTGGCAAAACTCTCACGCGGAAGCATTGGAAATGTGCTTTTGATGGATTTAGAAAAATTTCGCCAAGGGCGCGAAACGATGCTCAAGGTTTTGGAAAGTTTGTTGATAAAACAAGACCGTGCCGTTCTTTTGCGAACCGCTGAAGAGATGAACGATGCGAAAAATAAAGACAATTACAACGCTTCACTCGAAATTTTGGAAAGTTTGATTCACGATGTTTGGAAATTGACGCTTGGCGAAAGCGTGGAAAATGTTGTCCACGCTGACATCAAAACGCCTCTGCAAAAATTCGCCGAAAACGCTGAAAGCAAACGTCTTGCGGTGTGGCTAGTGGAAATTGAAACGATGCGCGAAAAATTTAGCGTCAATCTCAACCGCAAAATCGCCACCGACGCGCTTTTTATGCAAATGGCAAATAGGTTTTAGATTTTTCGGAATAATCTCTTATTACCTTCATTTTTCACTTGCAAAATGCCAGCAAACTCCGGCGATGTCAATCAGATTAACTTCTCTGCCCCAAGGAAAATTGGTTGGTTCGCTCAATTTCACACTAAACTTTGCCGGCAAATCTTTTTCGCTGATTTTTTGCCAAAATTCGTCCAAATCATCAACCGTTACGCGCATCATCAGATTTTCGGCAAAAGTCGTATTATTGTAATTTTGCAAAATAAACCGACAACCGTTATTTTCAAAACCGACGTAATCAGCGGCTTCCCAAACGATGCTAAAACCGAGTTCTAAAAACAGTTCCCGCGCTGCTTGAAAATCGCTTCCCGAAGGAACAAATGCTTCAATTGAATTGTATTTCATTTTTATATTATTTCGCCGTCAACATTGGTTTGTATTTTTCAAATTTTGTTGAAAAATTCTTTTGATTTATTAACATCTTTCACCGGAAGATTAAGCCATATTTCTTTTGTCATTTTATTTCTCCTTTTTGAATCTATTGATTTTCGTTGTAGTCATAATTGACCATCCATTGAATGCCGAATTTGTCCGTCAACATTCAATTAAGATGACACAAGATTGTGCAACACTGTGTCATCCGTGCAACACAAACTATACATAAATATCTTCTTGATAACAAGTAGTTACA
>JANOXW010000844.1:0-9870 GCA_031418635.1 Acidobacteriota bacterium | reverse complement strand
CCGCTCGGAAGTCTTTAGCTATATCGAAGACTCTTACAATCGAATCAGACTACATTCGAGTGTGGGTTATAAAAGCCCGATGCAATTTGAAAATGAGTTGAAAATTAAAAACACAAGGAGCAGCGAGAGTTTTGTGTCCTGATTAACTTGACCGTCTCAGACTTTTAACGGTTAGAGGCGCAAGAATCGGCTTGGAACTGCGCGGCATCAAATGTTTGCCGTTTGAGCAAGTCCAAACCAAAAAACATTCGATCACTTGTTCGAGAAGTTTCGGGCAAACCATTGGCAATTACGAATTGATAAAAGAAGCCGTTTTGTATTTTCTGACAAGAGCGTGTGAAAAGATGCGAAAACACAGCCTTGCCGCCAATGCCATCACGGTTTTAATCTCGACAGACCGTTTTCGTCCTGTTCCCGAACCTTATTCAAATTCGGCAACATACAGTTCGACTTATCCAACCGACAGCAATCAAGAAATTCAGGAATGGACAATTAAAACACTCGAAAGAATCTACAAAAAAGGCTTTGATTATCGAAAAGCCGGAATTATCTTGAGCGGACTCGTGCCGAGAGAAAAACTGACAACGAGAATGTTTGATGATGAGAAATTTCAACAACAGCATCAATTGATGAAAGCGGTAGACGAAATAAATCAAAAATTCGGCAAAGACACGGTTAGATTCGGAAGCGTGAAAACCGAAGGAATTTGGAAAATGAAACAAACTCGTAAAAGTCAAAGTTATACGACCAATTGGAATCAAATTCTAGTTGTAAATTGACAGCATATTTGAGAATCTCTGGGATTTTTGATTGATACTTTTGATTTAAAATGTTAACCCGATTGTTTCTCTGTCAAGTTTCGCGTAAATTTGGCGACATCGGTAAAGCTGCGCGCGTAAAATTCGCTCTCGAAACGCTTTCGGACATGCTCGTTTTCAAAAACTCTTCCGCCGAGCAAAACCGGAATTTTGAGTTTGGCTATTTTTTCTCTGAAATCTTTATAATCGCGCGACAGTCGCTCCAAATCATTTATTACCGCGGCGGAAATGCACACCAGATTCGGAGAATGCCGGGCAACCTCATCAACCAGAGTATAAAGCGGCGTGGCGGCACCGAAATTGATGACTTCAAAGCCTTCGTTTTCAATCGTCATTTGCGCCAGAAGCGTCGGCAGTTCGTGAAGGTCGCCATCCATCGCGCAGCAAATTGCCAAGCGGTTTTGCATTTCGGGAACGGGAAGCGCGTTTCTGAGTTTGTATAGGGCGGAGACAGCGGTGCGAGTCGCCAGATGTTCCTGCGCGACGCTGATTTCATTTTGGTGCCACAGCTCGCCGATTTCCCGCATTGCCGGACAAACGAGGCAGTCAATTATTTCCGTCAGCGGTTTGCCTTCCAGATGCGCGGTGATAAAAACATTGGCTGCCGCCTCTTCACCTCCGGCAATCAACGTTTGAAGAAATGCCGAATCGGAATAATTTGTTTTATCGCGGACGCGCTTTGTCGTCCTTGTAACTGATTCGTCGCCGTGGCTTTGCTTTAGTCCAAGCCCATGGTCGCGCTGAAAACGTGCGACTTCTTCAGGGCGAAAACGCCGATGTCCGCCGCTGGTTCGTTCGGATTTCAGCAGTCCGGCTTCTTCCCAACGCTTAACGGTCGCATCGCTCACCCTGCATAAACGCGCGACTTCTATTGTGGTAAAGCTTTTTATGTCTGCCATCTTTATTTATACCGCTGCCAAAGTTTCTAGGAACGTATGCAAGCGAGAAGCAAAGCCTTTGCGCTTACACATTTTATAATACATAAATCGCACAAATCGCACAAACGCGAATCTTGGAAATAAAATTTTTCCTATATCTAATTCTTATATTTGTTGATTTTATATGATTTTTTGAACATACTCATTAAACTCATTTGACAGCAGTAAATATTTTTTATAACATTGGAATCGCACAAACCGCACACGATAATTTTTTAATGTCAGCTGCGATGGTGCAAAAATTAAGGCGGCGGTGTTCGCCGGAAGATCAGAGAGAAATCCCTGAAAACAAACAGAAACTTTGAGCTTTACAGCTTGATGATTTTTTAAGGAGAAAAAGGACAATGACAGTAACAGCAACACAACAATCCGCAACGGAAGAAGCACAGAGACATTCGGAAGGAATTGTCGCCCGGACAATTGAGGAGCAAACCGCAAAATTACCGTCGGACATATTTCTTTGGGGCGCGCTCGGCTCAATCGGCGTATCACTTTATTTTGAGCTGAAAGGCGAAACGCAAAAAAGTAGCTTTGTCAGCCGATGGGTTTCGCCTTTTCTGCTGCTTGGGGTTTACAACAAGCTAGTCAAATTAGCGGGTTCAGATCGGGTTAACAAATAGCAGGTTTGCCCGGTCACCGGAACTAAACAAGACAAGGGAGCTATGAAGACGTGAATAAAACATCAATAAAAATTATCAAACGAAAAGATGTGAAAGCATTGGCAAATTTCAAAACTCAAGATCTGTCCGAATCAAAACTCGCAGCAGCAATGAGCGAAGAAAAAATTGAACAACACTTGCACCGCAAGATGGCGGACACGGTTTCGAGTTGGATTGCCGAGTGCCGAAAAAACAATCGCGCTGAAGAAGTTTCAGCATTTCGCAAGCTATTCGGCGATGAATTTTTATCAAGCAGAACGGCATGAGCGAGAGAATTTTTAAGATAAAAACGTATGATTGCTTCAGCCACGCGAACGACTCAAAACACGGAGACTTCGACTATTCTGCGAAGGATTGCGAAAAAAGATAAAACCGCCGTTAAAGACTGCATTGACACTTACGGTAGTTTCATCTGGGCATTAGCGAGAAAACTAACCGCTTCGAGCGCAGAAGCGGAAGCGGCAACGGAAGAAATTTTTACTGATATTTGGCAATACTGCGAGCGCGCCCGCAATACTCAAGTAATCGAGAAAAAACTGATTGCGATGATTGCGTTGCGCCGGTTGATTAAACCTTCTCAGCAAGCCAAACAAATGTTTATGGCAAACATAGATGCGCCAAACAAACAAGGGGCGGGAATGGACAGAATTTCAGGATTCATTTAGAGATTCTGTCCATTATTTACATTTTTTGATTATTTAAGGAGTTTATTTATGTTCAGCAAACCGGATTATATTATTTTAATTGCAGCATTCGTTTCTTTTTTATTTTCGATTTCTTTATGGTTTGGCGTGTTTGGCACGGAAAATAGAGATGCCGGAATTTTTGTCGGATTATGGGTGCCTTCCATTCTTGGCTTTGGTCTTTTCTTTAAGATGAGCGCGAAAGGAAGGCAGGTATAATGACATACATCATTTTTATCGTCGGTTTACTCGTTAGTACAGCGGTTTGTTACGCGCTGTTTGCCTATACAATTCATGAAATGGGTATAAATTATGAAACAGATGATACAAACAAAGAATAATAAGCAGGAAATAAAATGATTGTAAATTTGAACGACTCGCATATAAATTTAATGCTGCATTCGGCGCCACAATTTCAAATCGTCTGTGATGAAAAATATCAATCAATTAAAACCATCGAGCGCGCCGCCGAAGCTAAGTTGCCGACAAAATTCGGCGAGTTTCGGATTATCGGCTACCGTTCGCTTGTTTCGGATGAAGATTTTGTCGTATTGACGCGAGGTATTTTTAAGCCCGAAAGTCCGGCACTCGTCCGCATTCATTCGCAATGTTTGACCGGAGACGTTTTCGGCTCGATTAAATGCGATTGCGGGCAACAACTCGAAGCGGCGATGAAACTGATTGCCGAAGAAGATTGTGGCGCGATTGTCTATCAGCAGCAGGAAGGACGCGGCATCGGCATCATCAACAAAATTCGCGCTTATGCCCTACAGGACAGGGGAGCGGATACAATTGAAGCCAACGAGCGATTGGGTTTGGACGTTGATTTACGCCGCTACGAACAATGCGCCGAAATTCTGCTTGATCTTGGTTTAACCAGCGTTCGCCTTATGTCAAACAATCCTGAAAAAATTCGCGCGTTAAGAAACAACGGATTAGAAATTGTTGAGCGTGTGCCGCTTTCCATTGAGTATCACCAAAATCTGACACGCTATTTGAAAACAAAGCGCGACGAAATGGGGCATCTTATAAACTTGCCGGAAGAATTTTAAGATTAAAAAAATCATCACAAACAGCCTTAAAACTGAAAACTATGAACAATGGCTTGATGCCGAAGAAAAAGACACAAGCAAACTGCAAAAGTTACTTGTGCCTTATCCGTCCGATGGAATGGATTGCTACAAAGTCAGCAAATCGGTGAACACACCAAGTAGCAATTCGCCTGATTTGATTGAAGAAATAGGTTGAAATTTTGTGTGCCAAATGTGTGCCAAGTATGCCAAACTCACTAAAACTTAATGAAAATAAAATGAACTGAAATCCTGTAATTACTGAAAAGAAAGAAATAATATGAAATTAGACAAACTCAAAAAAATAACTTTTTAAGCCTGAAAATCCGCGTATCGGCAGTTCAATTCTGTCCCAAGCCACCATTAGAATCAATAAGTTAGGGAATCTTGAAAGATGCCCTTTTTTAGTTTGTGTGTAAACTCTTCAAAACGTATGGGCTTCTGCATTTGTTTTCACTTTTCCAAAATCGTCTTGCGATTTTAATGTTATGCAAGACGTTCAAACAATTTAGCAGCAAATGATTTTGCCGCTTCCGAGTAGCGAAAAAATTCGCCTTGCGACGATTATTTTACAGGATTTGAGCAAAGATGAAACGCTTCGGTTTCCGCGCTCGATTTACTGCAAAGTTTACCGGATGAAAAAGTTATCAATTCGCCCGAAGAAGTCAACGAATACTTAAAAGCGGAGCGTGAATCTTGGGACAATTAAGTTTTCCGCCGCTTTATCTCGAAACTGCGCCCATTATTTACAGTGTTAAAAAAAAAGCCGATTATTGGCAACTTCAGCGAACTGACTTTGCTTGAAATACCCGTTCAATCAAGTCGGCGTTTCGTCGCTCCGTCTGACTTTGACATATCACGAAGAACAAATGCTGCCCGAACTTGAACGTGCCGATTATCTCGTCGCGCCGAATGTCGGGCGAACTTTGCAATCGCTGCGGCAATCGGTGGTTGATACACGCGCCGCCGTCCGTTGGTTGAAACAACAAGGTTACGAAAAAATTGGTGTGGTCGGCACGAGCATCGGAAGTTGCGTCGGGTTTTTCGCTTTCGCGCACGATTTGACGATTGACGCGGGCGTTTTTAATCACGTTTCAGGTTATGTCGCCGATGTTGTGTGGGCAGGTCTTTCGACCTATCACGTCAAAGAAGGTTTGCAGAATGACGTAACTTTGGACGAATTCCGCTTGCACAAAAATCTTTCGCCTCTTGCGGATAATTGGGTTGTGGTAAATATGTCGCTTTGCCATTCACGATTCCGCCTTCGACTATTTTTTTCGTTTGTCCATAAACATTTCCGAAAATGGCGAAAGTCAGAGCAATCAACAAAATAAAGTTTTTCATAAATCAATTTGACACCGAAACTTCTAAAAATTTCCCAAAGTCTGTTAAACTTTGCAAGTTAAGTGAATCGAGCAAACGAAAAAATTGTAGAAGAATCCGTCGCGCAACTTCTTTCCCGCGCTGAGAATTCGCGTGTGTTGGAGATTGGAGATTTGTCGGCACGTGTCGGTTTGGCGTTGGAAAAGTATCTTTTCAAATTTAATGAAAATGTCGGACAGGCGGAAATAAAAGAGTTTATCTGCGGCATTCGGGCGGACGATTTATGTTTGATTGTGGCTTGTGAACGCGGCGATGAAACGGCTTGGAGCGATTTGGTTAAGAGTTTTGATGGAGTAGTCAAATCAGCGGCGCGAAAATTTGCTAAAAATGCGGAAGATGCGGAAGATTTGGCAGGTTCGATTTGGGCGGAACTTTACGGGTTGAAAAAAGATGCGGACGGGAAACTAAAAACAAAGCTCTCTTATTATTCGGGACGCGGAAGCCTCGCGGGTTGGCTTCGCGCCGTTACCAATCAGTTGGCGATTGACCAATTTCGCAAAGATACCAAGTTTGTGCAAATCGAAGAGGCGCGGGAATTTGAAAATTTGGCGCAAATTTCGGCGGAAAAAGCCGATAATGTTTTAGTCGTTTCAAAAAGGGAAAATCCTGAACAATTATTTAGTGAAAAACAGACGGCAAAAGATGTGTCCGACTCGCTCAAACAGGCGATTGATGAACTCGAAGCCGAAGACAGATTGATTCTCAAACTCTATTATTTTGATGATTTGAAGTTGAAAGACATCGGCAATACTTTGGGTTTTCACGAAGCGACGGCAAGTCGCAAACTTGTTCGTATTCAGACCGAAGTTAGAAAATCGGTCGAGAAAATATTGCAGACAAAACACGGCTGGAAACAAGCCGAAGTCAAACATCATTTGTCAGAAACGGCATCAAAACTCGGCATCAGTTTTGAAAAACTGTTCACGATTTTACTGGTTTTGACGCTCGTGCAAGAAAGTTTTCGGCACGGCGTTCTCTAGTGTTGGGGAAAAGCGGTAAATGGTAAATCAAGCGGGTATCTTACACTTACCAATTACTGTTAATTAAGATGGAATTAGAATTCGACAAAGAAATAGATGCAATCTTGCGAAAGGCGCGGGAAAGTGAATTTGCGTTTTTAGCAGACAATCCGCAATCCGCAGTTCGCAATCCGCAATTGCATCTTGATGCTGACGAGATTTCTGCTTTTGCCGAAAATGCTTTGCCCGAAACGGCGAAACAGTTTTATATGGCGCATTTGGCGGATTGTAATGCGTGTCGAAAAAAATTGTCGAGTTTAATTTTGCTAAGTGCTGAAAGTGAACTTGAAAATGTTCACGCAGAGGAAATTGTTCCAATTTCCTCTGCGATTCCTTGGTATCGAAAACTTTTTGTGTTTCCAAATATGGCTTACACGATGGGCGCGTTAGTAATAATTTTTAGCGGGATTATTGGTTTTACGGTTTTGCAAAATCTGAATACTTCGCAAAATTCGGAGGTTTCACAATCAAGCGAAAGACCGAACGACACCAAAGAAACATCTTCCGACGGCATCGCGGTTTTGCCTGAAACCGGTTCAGCAGATGCCGCAAATATGGCTTCAAACACGAATAAGGCATCGGTTTTTTCATCAAATGTAACGACAAATACGGTTTCAAATACGGTTGCTTCAAATTCAAATATCAAACCGAATGCGCCAACCAAGCCAATCGTTGCGCCAAACACCACGCCACAAGATAAAATGCCACGCGAAGATGATTTGGCTTTGGCGAAAGATGAAACAAAAACGCAGTTGGACGGCGTAAGTGCAGGAAGTGTCTCCGAAAACAGAGAGGAAGTTAAAAAAGAAACCGAAAGAAGTACGGAAACTTCCGATGCAATAAAATCCTCGCCAATTCCGCCGAAACCCGCGCAACCTTCCGTTTCGGATGACAAAATGAAGGCTGACGCGCCAAGCACAACAGCGCGAAAAAATTCTGGACTAAATCCTGAAACAACCTATGTCAGCGGCAAAATCTTTAAGCGTCAAAACAATGTTTGGTATGACACGGCTTACAACGGACAAAGCACCACCAACATTACTCGCGGCACATCGGAATATAAAAAACTCGATAAAGATTTGCGTCTCATCGTGGAAAATCTAGGCGGAACAGTTGTGGTTGTTTGGAAAACAAAAGCGTTTCGGATTCAGTAAAGTTTTATGAAAATTCTTGCTTCAATTTTGGTAATATTTTTCAGCTACAATCTGGCTTTTACTCAAAATTGTGGGACGACAACGTGTAGCACTTTTAAGTATTTAAGCGATAAGGATTATAAAAAACAATTAAATAAAATTGATGCGATTTTTTACGGTGAAATTGTTACTCAAAGAGAAATAATGCGACCGGAAAAAGAATTTCCATACCGTACATTAAAAGTGAAAGTTTTGCGGGTTTGGAAAGGTATCGATACAAATACTAAAGAAATTGAAATCGAATTTAGTTATTTTGACAACGATTGTGCTGAAATAGGTGCGGCTGGAAATCGTGTTTTTTATGCTTGGTATGTAAAAGCTAAAAGAATTTTTTTAACGGGTCAGTGTGCTTTAAGCAATTATGATGATGATAAGACAAAAAGCATACTTGGCGAAGGAAAAGTTGTTGAGCAACCACAATCTGAACCGCCAATAGAAGCAAGAGAAAAGTCAGAGGGCTTTTGGTCCGGGATTTGGCGGAAAATCGTTTCATTTTTCGCATAGAATTTTTACTTTTCATCTTCAATCTACGAAACAAAATAAATTTTGTTTATTAAATTCACTTTTATTGACATTAATAGATGTTTTTGAGTTAGTTTTCAAAAACTCACAAGCAGATTCAACTTTACTTTGTGTTAATCTTTAGTTAATTTTTACTTTTCGGCAATTCAAATAAAATGAAATTAAATGTATTAACTATATTGTTGTTGTGTTTATGTGTTTCTGTGACGGATTCTTTTGCTCAAAAATCGAAAGAAAAACCTAATGCTGAAATTACAAAAATGCTGAAAGAAATTTCGGCGAAAAATATCGAAACGACGATTCGCAAACTCGTTTCCTTTGGTTCGCGCAATACGAATTCGGAACAGAACAATCCGACACGCGGAATCGGCGCGGCGCGGGATTGGATTTTTGGCGAATTTCAGAAAATCTCGAACGATTGCAACGATTGTTTGACGGTTGAAAAGCAGACTTATTTGCAAGAAGCGATGCCGCCGCCGCGTGGTCGCGTTCCTGTCGCTATCAATTTAACGAATGTTTTTGCTACTTTGCGCGGGACGACAAATCCTGATCGCGTTTATGTCGTTAGCGGTCATTACGATTCGATGTGTAGCAATCCGGCAGATGCGGAATGCGATTCGCCGGGCGCAAACGATGATGCTTCGGGTTCAGCCGCCGTGATCGAAATGGCGCGGGTGATGTCGAAATATAAGTTTGACGCGACGATAATTTTTATGACTGTCGCGGGCGAAGAACAAGGACTTTTAGGCGCAACGTATTTTGCCAAACAAGCCGTCGAGAAAAAAATGGACATTGAAGCGATGTTCACCAACGACATTATCGGCGGCGTAACTTCTTACAAAAATGCGCCGGACAGAAATTCGGTGCGCGTTTTTGCCGAAGGTGTGCCGTCAAACGAAACCGAACAAGAAGCAGGTTTGAGAAGAAGCGTCGGCGGTGAAAACGATTCGGCTTCGCGCCAACTGGCGCGATATATCAAAGAAGTCGCCGACAAATATTCGCCGAAATTTAGTGTGCAGATGATTTATCGGCGCGACAGATATTTGCGTGGCGGCGACCATATTCCGTTTCTCGAACGCGGATTTACAGCCGTTCGTTTCACTGAACCGCACGAAGATTATACGCATCAGCATCAAAACGTCCGCACCGAAAACGGCGTGCAATATGGCGATTTGCCCGAATTTGTAGATTTCGGATATGTTGCTAATGTTACACGCATCAACGCGGCAAGCCTCGCAAGTTTGGCATTTGCGCCCGCAAAACCCAAGAACGTCGGTTTGCTGACGGCAAAATTGACCAACGACACAGAATTAAAATGGGACGCAAATCAGGAAAGCGATTTAGCCGGTTACGAAGTCGTTTGGCGCGGCACGACGGATGCAGTTTGGACAAACTCGGTGTTTGTCGGAAATGTTACGACCTACAATCTGAAAAATATGTCGAAGGACAATTTCTTTTTCGGTGTTCGCACAGTTGATAAAAGCGGCAATAAAAGTCCGGTAACTTTCCCGAAACCGGCGCGATAAAGTCTGTTCCTAGTGATTTTTACGCGACGACCGTCGTTGCAAAACTAGGCTTAGAGTCG
>JANOXW010000843.1:0-1811 GCA_031418635.1 Acidobacteriota bacterium | reverse complement strand
ATGAAATGGGCTTGGTTTATCAGAAAGATTCACAGGTCAATTGGTGTCCGAAATGCGAAACTACTTTGTCGAATGAACAAGCATCAGGCGGCGTCTGTTGGCGTTGCGGAACGCCCGTCGAAAAACAATCACGCAAACAGTGGTTTGTGAAAATCACCAAATATGCCGAAGAACTCTTGCAAGATATGTCGCAAATCAAGGACGATTGGGCAGAGCGCGTTTTGACAATGCAACGGAATTGGATTGGCAAAAGCGAAGGAGCGTTTATTGAGTTCAAGGTTCAAGGTTCAAGGTTTCAGGTTTCAGGTTTGGCGAAGGACGAAACAATAAGAGTTTTTACGACGCGAATTGATACGATTTATGGCGCAAACGCGATTGTTGTCGCGGCGGAACATCCGATTATTGAGGCTAATTTTGAAAACTTTTCCGATGAAGTTAAAGTGAAAATAGAGGAAATCAAAATCGAAAAAGCTAAACCAACAGATTACGGCGAAGAAGTCGAGAAAGACGGGATTGACACTGGATTAAAAGCGATAAATCCGTTTTCGGGTGAGGAGTTGCCCGTGTGGGTTGGCAATTATGTGATGATGGAATACGGCACGGGCGCGGTGATGAGCGTTCCGGCGCACGATGAACGCGATTTTGAATTTGCCAACAAGTTCAATTTGCTGATTCAAGAAGTTGTCCAAAGCCCAAAGTCCAAAGCCCAAAGTCAAAGCGAAGAATCCAAAATCGAATCGGCTTTTACAGATTACGGAGTTCTGGTAAATTCGGATTCTTGGAGCGGCAAAACTTCGCAAGAAGCGATGAAAGAAATGACGCAGTTTGCCGAAAAGAATGGTTTCGGCGAAGCGGCGACGACGTATCGCTTACGCGATTGGGGAATTTCGCGGCAGAGATTTTGGGGCGCACCGATTCCGATTATTTTTTGCGAAACGTGCGGCGCAGTTCCCGAAAAGTTTGAGAACTTGCCCGTTGAACTGCCTGAAACCGCGCCTTTTACGGGCGTTGGTGAATCGCCGTTGGCAAAAGTTCCGGCGTTTTACGAAACAACTTGCCCGAACTGCAACGAACCAGCGCGGCGCGAAACCGACACGATGGATACGTTTGTTGATTCGACTTGGTATTATTTTCGCTACACCGACCCGCATAATTCGGAAATGCCGTTCAATCCCGAAGTTGCCGCCTATTGGCTGCCGGTTGACCAATACATCGGCGGCGTTGACCACGCCGTTATGCACTTGCTCTACACGCGATTTTGGACAAAAATGATGCGCGACATCGGCTTGATTAGTTTTGATGAACCTGTAAAGAATTTGTTGACGCAAGGAATGGTCGTTGGCGAATCGTATTACTCGGATGAAAAGGCGAGTTATGTATCATTGGACGAAGTTGAAATCAAGCGCGATGAGCGCGGCAAAGTCGTTCAGGCGAAATTGAAAAGCGATGATTCACCGATAAAAGTCGCCGTCGAAAAGATGTCGAAATCTAAATACAACGGCGTTGACCCCGACGATATGGTTTCGATTTACGGCGCGGATTCGGCACGAATTTTCGCTCTGTTTGCCGCGCCTGCCGAAAACGAATTGGTTTGGCAAGAAACAGGCATCGAAGGCGCGTTCAGATTTTTGCAGAGAGTTTATCGCCTTGTTTATCGCTGGCACGAAGCATTGAAAGTGGAAAACAAAGAGCCGAAAGTCGAGGGCGAACCGGAAGCGCGAAAGTTGCGGCGAAAGACTCATCAAACAATCAAGCGCATCACTGAAAACTTTGAAAGTTTTCAATTCAACACGCCCGTCGCGGCTTTGATG